>NZ_JRNX01000184.1 GCF_000786645.1 Halobacillus sp. BBL2006 | reverse complement strand
TGACGTACTGGTTGGTTCGTTCAGTTTTCAAAGATCAATGACTGTCTGTTGCGACAGTAATCAAATTTTAGCATAAAGTGTAATAAGCTGTCAATAGAGTTTAATAGATTTTGTTAAATAAAATCTATTGTGCTTTGTGCGCTTGTGCTCTCAAATAAGCAACGTTAACTATATTACACGCCTAAAAAGATAAAGTCAATAGATTCATAGATTTTTTATTAAGTTTTTTTCCCTTAATTAGGACCAATGTTTAACTTTATTTGTTTTACAACAACCAGTAATAATTGTTTGGCAAATGTGAAAGAGTATTGAACAATCCCTCTCAGTCTTACTGGATAATTAAGAAAAGTTCATTACTGAGAGATTGACTTAAGGACGAGCCATTTCCCACAACCCCTTTTTCTAGCTAAAGGACAAAATATTAACAGAAGAAGAAAAACTCTCTTCTTTATAAAACCAAGAAGAGAGTTATGGTTGAACATAATAAATAGATCTACGACGATGTTTACGTATCATTTTGGCAGCTAGTTTCGCTCCTCTTTTATCATCAGTCACTACAAGGATTTGCTTTGTACAATCAAACCGCTCTTTTAGTGCTCGAGGTAAATAGCTTAAAGGAATGTTTTCTGCTCCAGGGTATGGAGCACGATGAGCAGAAATATAATCCCTTATATCAATGACACAAAAATCGTCTATGGAGCCGGAGTTTTTAGGAAATGGTTTTAAAGCCTTCCTATAAGCATCATAAATCAAAAGCAAACTGAAAATAGACACTATTAAATATACATATAGCATTTCTTCTTATCCTCACTTGTTAAAAAACCAGCTCTCCGTTCCATTTCAGCATACCGCCTTCCATGTTCTTCACATCTTGAAACCCTTTTTCTTTCATGAACTCTGCAGCGTTCATGCTACGGCGGCCGGAACGGCAGATCATTACGTATTGCTGATCTTTAGGCAAGTGGTCAACTTCGTTTGGAATTCGCCCTAATGGAATGTGCTTTGCAGTGGGAACCATTCCTTCGGCAACTTCTTCATCTTCACGCACATCAATGATTGTAAGTTTATTATTCTCCTCAATCATTCTTTCTACTTCTTGAGGTGTGATTTCTTCAATCTGACTCATAGGAAGATCCTCCTTTAATTTCATTATGCAAACCAAATGTAATGAATATGACTTGTAAAGTCAAGAATTTGATTTTCTTCTATAATATAGGAAGAGTCGCCCTCAGGCGACCCCCATCCCAATTAATTAGCAACAATATTAACTAACTTTCCAGGCACGGCAATAACTTTTCGAACCGTTTTCCCTTCAAGCCATTGCTGGACATGTTCATTTTCCAAGGCTTCTTTCTCAAGGTCTTCTTTCGAAGCATCTTTATTGACCATGATCTTGGCACGGACTTTCCCCATTACCTGGACGACAATTTCAACTTCGTCTTCCACCAGTTTGGACTCATCATAAGTAGGCCAAGCTTGATAGCTGACAGTTTCAGAATGACCAAGCTTTTCCCAAATTTCTTCAGCAAGGTGTGGAGCAACAGGAGAAAGCAGTTTGACGAAACCTTCCACATATTCTTTTGGAAGCTCATTCACTCTATACCCTTCATTAATGAAGACCATCATCTGGGAGATCCCTGTGTTAAAACGAAGTTCTTCAAAATTCTCGGTTACTTTCTTCACTGTTTCATGATAGACCTTTTCAAGCGTACCATCCTTACTGTTGTCCTTGATTGCATCTGATCGTTCTCCGTCTTCAACGAACAATCTCCATACGCGATCAAGGAAACGACGGGCACCGTCAAGTCCATTCGTCGACCAAGCAATTGAGGCATCCAATGGTCCCATGAACATCTCATACAGACGCAGTGTATCTGCACCGTGAGAGTAAACAATGTCATCAGGATTTACAACGTTCCCCTTCGACTTACTCATTTTCTCATTATTCTCCCCAAGGATCATCCCCTGATTGAACAGCTTCTGGAATGGCTCTTTTGTTGGAACTACACCTGCATCATATAGGACTTTGTGCCAGAAACGTGCATATAGCAGGTGAAGAACCGCATGTTCAGCGCCACCGATGTAAACATCAATCGGAAGCCATTTCTTTAACTTGTCAAAATCCGCAAACATCTCATCGTTTTTAGGATCGATATAACGCAAGTAGTACCAGCAGCTTCCTGCCCATTGCGGCATCGTGTTTGTTTCTCGGCGTCCTTTCATCCCCGTTTCCGGATCAACGACATTTACCCATTCATCAATATTAGCTAATGGAGATTCTCCTGTGCCGGAAGGCTTAATTTCTGATGTTTTAGGGAGCTCTATTGGAAGATCCTCTTCTGCTACTGGAGTGATGGAACCATCTTCCCAATGAATGACAGGGATAGGCTCACCCCAGTACCTCTGACGGCTGAACAGCCAGTCACGCAAACGGTAGGTTGTCTTTTTCTCCCCTTTATCGTTCTCCTCAAGCCAACTGATCGCCTTATCTATCGCTTCTTCTTTATCCAGTCCATTTAGAAACTCAGAATTGATGTGTTTTCCGTCTCCAGTGTATGCTTCTTCCTCCACATTCCCGCCTTCTACGACAGGAATGATTGGCAGATCAAACTTCTGAGCAAACTCATAGTCCCTTTCATCATGGGCAGGTACAGCCATGATCGCTCCACTTCCATAGCTCATCAATACATAGTCAGCTACCCAAATCGGAAGCTTTTCTCCATTGATCGGATTCACGGCATATGCGCCTGTGAATACACCAGACTTATCTTTTGCTAAATCCGTCCGCTCCAGATCACTCTTATTTTTAGCTTTATCGATGTAAGCATCAACATCGCCTTTTTGTGCTTCTGCTACGATTTGGTCAACGAGTGGATGCTCCGGCGCAAGAACTGCGTATGTGGCACCGGACAGGGTATCTGGACGGGTTGTAAATACATCGAATGACTGCTCCATTCCATCGATCGTAAACGTCACTTCCGCTCCTTCAGATTTACCAATCCAGTTGCGCTGCATATCCTTGATGCTTTCTGGCCAATCCAAGTCTTCTAGGTCATCAAGCAGGCGATCTGCGTAAGCCGTAATTTTCAACATCCATTGCTTCATCGGACGTCGTTCAACGGGATGACCTCCGCGTTCACTCTTTCCATCAATGACTTCTTCATTAGCTAAGACGGTCCCAAGGGCAGGGCACCAGTTCACAGCCACTTCATCGATGTAAGCAAGACCTTTTTCATAAAGTTTAAGGAAAATCCATTGCGTCCACTTATAGTAATTCGGATCAGTCGTATTCACTTCACGATCCCAATCATAGGAGAAGCCAAGTTCTTGAATTTGACGTCGGAAAGTATTGATATTCTGTTCTGTAAACTCTTCAGGGTCATTTCCTGTGTCGAGAGCGTACTGTTCGGCAGGCAGCCCAAATGCGTCCCAGCCGATCGGATGGAGCACTTCATACCCTTGCATCCTTTTCATACGGGAAAGAATATCTGTAGCCGTATACCCTTCTGGGTGTCCGACATGTAAGCCCGCCCCTGATGGATAAGGGAACATATCCAATGCGTAGAATTTCTTTTTGTCTGAATGGCTGTCCGTTTTAAACGTTTTATTGCTCAGCCAGTGATTCTGCCACTTTTTTTCGATCGTCTTATGATCAAAAGCCATTTGTTTTCCTCCTCATTCTTCTCTATAAAAAATATAAAAAGCCCCTCATCCCAATATGGGACGAGAGGCTTGATTCCCGCGGTACCACCCAAATTAACGTGTCATTAAACGTTCACTCGAGGTCGATAACGGCGACTACACCGGCAAAAGCTACCATTTATGTTCACTTCCGCGACATCCAAGGCGAGTTCACAAAGATCAAGGACAGCTTTCACCGACCGCTGTCTCTCTACAACATGAAACTTTGCTACTACTCCTTTTCCACGTCATTTCGTTTATATTCGTATCTTAATGAAACAGAAGTCCTTTGTCAAGCTGCTCCTGCCTATGCTTACGTCTTATGGAAAAAGGTAAATGAACAACATATGATCCAATAAGGAGGCAACAATGAGAAAGATCATTCGCAAAGCCACCGAATACGCAAAACGTAATCCAGAGAAGACGAAACGTTACGCCAAAAAAGCGTACGATACAGTCCAGCGTTACAGAAAGAAAAGCAAATCCAACCCAAGACCTAAACCTTAACCTGCATAGCTCCTCGTGCAGGTTTTTCTAAGTTAGGATGTTGATTGTCCTTATGCTTTTATCCGCTGAACCAATGACAAGGTTTGAACCATCTGGTGAGTAGTTGACACTGTAATTTCCCTTGGCAGGTAATTCATTTTCAATCACTGATAAGTTTGAAAGGGAAATTCTCTTCAGTTGATAAGGCATTGTGATTGCCACTTCTAAACCATCCGGAGATACATCAAGACCGTAATAGCCTTTGTCACCAACTTTGAACTTTTCCAACGCCTGGTGAGTAGTCATATCCCAAAGGATCAAACCGCCGTCATAACCAATAGACACCGCATGTCGATCTTCATCAAAAAAGCAAAACCCCATTGTTGCTTCAGTGTGTGCGTCCATTTGTTCCAGCTCTTCACAACTTGGAAGATCGAAACGGCGAACCGCTGAATCCAACCCTCCGATGATGGCATGATTGTGATGCTTCCCTGTCTCTAGGACTCCAATATTGTTCTTATCACTTTTCACTTTTTTCACTAGCTCTCCGTCTGTCATTTCCCAAAGGGTAATCATGTTTGCTTTTGTACTTGTAATGAAATAATTTTCATCTTTTGTCACTTTGAGATGTTGAACTCCTGACTTTAAATCCTTCCTTTGCTGTAACGGTCGGCTGCTAGAAATTTCATGAGTAAGAATCGTTCCATCTCCAGAAGCCGAAATGATTTTTCTACCTTTATCGAACCAGCAAACACCATTTATCGTTTCCGTATGCCCTTCGAAAACCTGTACTTTTTCCTCTTGCTCTACTCCCCATAAAAACAGTTCACCCTTGAACCCCGCAGAAACGATATACTGGCTGTCAGGACTAAATAACACTTTATTGACATGGGCAGAGTGAGCCTTCCATGTTTTCATAAATTCTTCCTCCAATCCAGATAACGTTTATATTTATTAGCTTAGAACCCAGTCCTTCTTTCATGCTACAATAACTCTGAACTTACAAACCAATTTGGAGGCAATAGTCACAATGATTTTAAAACGCATTTTAGATTATTCTCATACATTAATGGAACAATCCTTAAATAAAGGCGACATTGCGATCGATGCTACTTGTGGGAATGGTCACGATACCTTCTTCCTTGCAGAGCTAGTCGGGGAAGAAGGTCATGTTTATGGATTTGATATTCAGCTTAAAGCAATTCAAAATACAGAAAAGCGACTAATCGAGAACTCTATAGAACACCGAGTAACTCTCAATCACGATTCCCATAGCAGGATCAAAGAAGTCATTCCTGAGGCACATCAACAAAATATTCAAGCAGCCATCTTCAACTTAGGATATCTTCCTGGCAGTGATAAACAAGTAGTTACAACTCCTGACGAGACAATCACATCGGTTGATAAACTTCTGACTCTATTGAAGCAAGGAGGACTTATTGTCCTTGTTGTATATCATGGCCATCCAGGCGGAAAAGAGGAGAAGGCTGCTTTGATGGAATACGTCACTTCTCTTGATCAGAAAAATTTTCGTGTCCTTCAATACGGGTTCATCAATCAAAAGAACAGCCCACCCTTTATTATCGCCATTGAAAAACAATAGCCCGGGGCCTATAAAGGTCTCCCAGGCTTTAATTTATGATACATCTTCGTATTGTAGTAAAAGAACGTAGCCTTTTTACCGCTTACTTTAAGAAGGTCCCTTACAAAACTCTTCGCATTCTTCAATTTACCTACTTTACGATCTGCTAAGTACATGCCGACAAGACCCTCGTGAATCATTTGATGAAAAGGGGCATTCGGCAGTTTCTGAATTTCCCCGTGCGTCTGTTTGACAAAATATTCAAAGCGTTTCTTCATCTCTTCTTCATGTGCGTAGTAGGCACAGAAATTGAGGTCCCCTTCTTCTTCGTCTTCTTGTTGATCGATATAGTAATCAAGCAAGATATGGAGTCCCTGCATAAACGGAAAATAGCTTCGTTCCACTTGTTCAGCCAAACGCTTATCCATTGAACCGCCCAATGTATAGGAGACTAAACAGAAAATACCGAGTGTCGAGCCGGTACAGGCAGAAAATTCATACCACTCTAAATGTGGCCATTCCGACTGGTGGTTCTCAAACCAATTTTTCAATCTTGGTATTCTTTCTTCTTCGATCACATGCTTATGTACTTGAAGATCATTATAGAGAGAACCCAATTTGACTGTATGGTGCTGAACTATACTGTAGGAGGAAGATCCGAGCACGTGCTGACAGGTTTCAACAAGCTCTTGAAGATAACCTCCGTCATTCTTATCCGACCTATAATAATAATAATCCTTAACCTCATTTCCAGGAGATAATGCGTCCGTCATCGATTGGTGCAGCATCCG
>NZ_JRNX01000183.1 GCF_000786645.1 Halobacillus sp. BBL2006 | reverse complement strand
CCCCGCCATAATGATCTGAGTGAGCATGCGTAATAAAAAGGTGCGTCAGTGGAAGCTCCTTTTTATTGAGCTCCTTGAGCACCTTTTTAATAGATGATTTATCAATGCCTGCATCAATCAATAAGCCGGTATCACCGGAATGAACATACCCGATATTCACCGAACTTTGATAATAATAACAGGACGCATTAAGCTGTTGAAATGACATGGTAAACGACTCCCTTTGGCTTTTCTAAATGGTTTCGCTAAAGTTCTGTCCTTTTCCTGTCACCTCGGAATAAATTTTTTCATGTTGCGAAGAATGGGGATGGGCTTTACCAGCATGGAAATCAGCAGATGTATAAAGCTTTTGGCTCTGATAATCTTTTCGATCCTGCTCTCGTGGCTGGTCATGCTGCTTCAATTTACTATTAAGAGTTGCTTTGAATACCTGTTCAAGCATAAAGGGAGAACGGTCGGTCTGAATGGTCCGTCTCTGATAATCCTGATATTGATAATGATTGATTGGCAGAATGTATCCCATACTTCCTCCTCCTCTTACTAGATACATACCCCGAACGTTCCCCCATTATGCTTGAACGCTGTTCCCGCTCACGGATTACTCGAAGAAACGCTCCATTTTCCCCATTTGTTTGTTTAAAAACTTTTCCATGTCGGTCATCCGTTTACTAAACCTTCGATCCCAGGCTTCAAAATCTTTTTCCCAGCCACCGAATTTTTTTTCAGGCTGTTTCATGATTCCATTCATTTTCGACGTTTCGTCTTCGATCTCCTTCAGAACTTCAAATATAGACTTTGGTTTTTTACTCATAAATGCCGATCACTCAACCCATAGAGAATGGATTGCAAACCAGCAATCGAAAGCAGCAGCACAAGCCATTCCCCATAAGGAATATAATAGTAGAAAACCATCATGATTACTGACGCCCATACCCCTACACACCATTGGCAGCTCAACCCTTCACCGATCCATCCTTTCGGCTCAACCCACTCTTCCTCTTCACCTTGCTCATTCACAATGACTTTGGTATCCATGAATGGCTTACGTACCCATTCCATGATCAGATCACGAACGATCAAGCGTGTAAGTCGAAAACTGGCTAATCCCAGAATAAGCAATTCCAACCATGTCATACTTAACATTCCGTCCCCCCTCTTTCCATGAGAAAAGCCACTACCTTCCATGTAGTGGCTGCAATGATATTGAATTAGAACCAACGGAAACCTCCACGACGGTCAGATGATTCGTCACGATGCTCTTTTGAACTACTTTCACGCTCTTCATTTTGTTCTCTTCTGCGACGAGGACCAAAGAATGGGTCTACACGATCATCATGACGATTTTCTTCCCATCCGCGATGGCGCTGGTTAATGACAACATTCTCCGCTTCAATGAATAGGTCGTCAACTTTAATAACCCGTTTCTTCTTTTCAGACATATTATTTCATCTCCTTATTCGAAGTCATTGTTAATCTATGGTATTTGCCCCAATTAGGTATGGTCGTTCGCCCATTCCTTGAGAAAAAGTTATCGATTTCAGGAAAACAGACAAATGCCCACACCGACCAAAGCACCCTACATATTCTATTAAAGACAATACGTCAATTCGTATGGAAAGGGGAAAATTTTAATGAGCTGTGGTAAGAAATTCGATACGGGCTCTTGTGTGATTGACATTCTAAAAGATATTGTAGACGCTCAGAATGACGTAATCCATGACTGCACGACGAGCTGTGAACGGTCCATTGCAGATCTATTAGGAGATACAGGAGGAGGTTCTGGTTTCGATACAGTTCCTGTCATCCTTTATTGTAAAGACTGCAAACCTTTCAAAGGTTATGGGACTAAGAGAAATGCGGGCAGCTGTAACGTAAAAGGAAGCTTTTTCTTCCGCGTTAAGTCTGTGGATGATGATGGCTGCGCTGTATTAGAGCTATTGTTCTCTAACAACCACCATTCAGGTGACTTAGAAGAAGAATCATCTTCAAGCAGTAATCATCAACCTCGTCCAGTTGTTGACCCTAAATCTCCAGCCCAGCAAGACTGCGACAACCTTCGTGCTTCCGGCATCTGCATCACGGTTGACTTGAACTGCTTCTGTCACGTGACATGTCTTCCTGCTGCTGCGACTCTATAATTCACACTTAAAAAACCGCGCTCAATTTGGGCACGGTTTTTTTGTTGTTAAAATCCGATCAATCTAATTTCTTTAATTTTTTCAAAAGGCACATCCTGATGGTAAGGGCGCTGAAAAACCTTCATCGTAACAATTCCGTCTTTATAGTCGGTAATGTACCCACGATATGATTCGTCCTCTGTTGAAACCTCACACTTCATTTTCGGAACATGTGGTGATAACTGGAAAAAATAATTCACTTTCCCTTCAAGATCCAGATCCTGAAACCTCTGTCTTCTTTCCCGAGGTGATTTCGTTTTCGAATCTGCGTTATCTGATGCAGTTGTTACTTCTTGTTCTTCTTGTTCCGCTTTTGGTTCTTCTTTTTCAACTGGAGCAGCAGATTGATTTCTTAGCCGTAATTCCTTTTCCTGAATTGATGTACCTCCCCCACTGCTTGCTTGAGAAGAGGATGAGCGTTGCGAACGAAAACTCGTTTGCATCGGTACTTCCGCCGGTTTAAATTCAGGTTGGGCAATATAAAGCATCGGCTGTTTTGCCAAACGTTTCTTTTCAGCCATACGGATCTCTCCCTTATATATAGTTCATCATTGTATGTATATGCCTAGTCCTCTGACCCATGTACGCAAATGCATTGTTTCGACAAAAATGGAGAGTTTTATACATTTTTTACCTTGAGACTGCTTTCTTTTGATGAACCTTTGATATAGTTGAAAAAGTCTATATTAGGAGTGTATTCATGTTGGTCGAAGAAATAAAACTAAAGAAGCTGAGAAAACCATAATCCATTGATGGAATTTCAGCCCATCATTCTTACCCCTTCCCACTCCATTTTAGGTTTGACGTTATGACAAGGTTCCCATGAGTCATTCGCTCAACCTGGACAATTATTTTAAAATAGAAAAAGAGAACACGAAGAATTTATTAACCTACGTGACCTCTTTTACCCTTCTTATTCATCTATTTTCGAAAGATTCCCTTTCACATACAACGGGAGAGTAAACACAAAGGTACTCCCCTTTTCCTTTTCGCTTTCTACATGGATATCTCCCTCGTGGGCTTTAACGATATATTTTACAATCGAAAGCCCAAGGCCTGAGCCACCATCTTTAGTAGGTCGGGACTTTTCACCACGGTAAAATGATGTGAAGATATACGGTATATCTTCAGGTTCTATACCTTGTCCATTATCGATAACACTAACGACTAGATGCCCTTTTAACTGATCAATCTGAACATCTATCTCGATTCGATCACTTCCATACCGTACTGCATTAATGATTAAGTTACTCATTACTTGTTCCATACGCATCGGATCAATCAGGATGGTCACTGGCTCAATTTCTGCTGGATAAGTTAACTCCACCTCTTGTTTTCGCAGTTCAAATTGATGTTTGGTGAGTAGTTTTTCAAAATAATTAGAAGCATTTACGACTTCTTTTTCAATAGGGAGTTGATTAACTTCCGTCTTTGAGAACTCGAATAGATCTTCAATTAAATGGTCAAGGTGAGCTGTTTTATCATGGATTACCTGTAGATAACGCTGTTTCATTTCCTCATTTTGAACAATCCCATCACGCAGTCCTTCTACATACCCTTTTATCGAAGACAAGGGAGTGCGTAAATCATGGGAGATACTCGCAATTAGTTCTTTCCTTGAGTCTTCATATTGCTTTTGCTTTTTAAATGAATCCTTCACATGCTGCCTCATGACATTGAAGCCTTGGATGAATCGGCCAATCTCATCTCGTTTCTTATATTTAATGGGGTAATCCAGGTTCCCCTCCCTCATTTCTTCTGTAGCCTGATAAATATGCTTTAAAGGCGTTAGAACGGTCCTGGATATATACATCGTCCATATCACAATCATCAAAATCAACGTAAGAAACCCCATCCCTATACCAAGAAGAAGAACACGAATAATGAAGGTCATCCTTTTGAATGGTTCACTTTGAGAAGAGTTGGCATGAATGGTGACGTCCCATATTATATTATCTTCCGGTTGCACTTGAATGGTAAAGGTTTTGAAATTAGGCAAGAAACTATTTACGTCATCCGCTTCTCTATAGTTCCTCGAATCAAAGATTATTTCATTTTCCTTTGTATGAATCGTCACATTCATATCATAGCGGTCTAGCAGTGGTTTGATTTCCTTATAGAAGACATCACTATTAGGAAGCTCATCTTCCTTCATTCTTATTTCCTTTTTCACATCAGTAAATAACTGGTCAAGTTGATCATCTTCATTGGGTAATTGGTTCGCACCAAGATATAAGGTCAAGATGGCTACAAGAATCGGAACAATGATCGTAGAAAGAAAGGCGAGGACAAGCCTCTTTTTTAAACTGGATTTCATACAGAATCGTTGAATTTGTATCCAACGCCCCATACGGTTTGAATATACTGTGGCTTAGTCGATTCCGTTTCGATCTTGTCCCTGATCTTGCTCATATAGACCGTAACCGTGTTAATATCGCCATAGTCGTTATAACCCCAAACCTTCTCATAGAGTTGCTCCTTTGAAAAAACCTGCCCCTTATTAGAAAGCAACAAATGAAGTAACTTAAATTCTGTAGCAGATAAATTGACCTTTTCTCCTTTTACGTACAACTCGTATCGTTTCACATCCAATTTCAAACCCTTGCATTGAATAATTTGGTCTTCTTCTTCCACTTTGTGTTGAGAAAAGTGTTTATAACGACGCAAATGGGCTTTGATTCGGGCCACTAACTCTCCGGGACTGAAGGGCTTTGTAATATAATCATCT
>NZ_JRNX01000182.1 GCF_000786645.1 Halobacillus sp. BBL2006 | reverse complement strand
AATCGAAACAGGGTCTCCTTCATACGCTTTAACATAAGCGTCATAAAGCGTGTCCCCAACACCAACCCCACAAGGGTTCATATGTTTGACAGCTACTGCGGCCGGCTGACCAAATTCAAGCACAACCTCCAAAGCGGCGTTCGCATCTTGAATGTTGTTATAGGAAAGCTCTTTTCCGTTCAGCTGCTCCGCATTCGCGAGAGATGCTCCTTCGTAGTTCGCTTTTTTGTAAAAAGAAGCAGACTGGTGCGGGTTTTCACCGTATCTTAGGGATTGAACTTTTTCGTAAGTAACGGAGTACGTTTCTGGATAAGCTTCTTCCGTTAAAGTCGTGAAGTATTCCGCGATCATGGCGTCGTAGTTTGCTGTATGACGGAAGACTTTCGCAGCCAGCTTGCGGCGTACTTCAAAACTCAGGTTCTCTGATTTCAGTCCTTCCACCACTTCATTATAATCGTCTGGATCGACGACGACAGCGACATCTTCAAAGCTTTTCGCAGCGGCGCGAAGCATGGTTGGGCCGCCGATATCGATGTTCTCAATCGCATCTGCTTCAGTTACGTCTTCTTTCGCAATCGTTTCTTTAAACGGATAAAGGTTAACAGCCACAAGGTCGATCGGCTGGATGCCAAGCTCCTCAATCTGGTTCATATGATCCTCATTACTCCGTTTGGCGAGCAATCCTCCGTGCACAGATGGGTGAAGCGTTTTGACACGTCCGTCCATAATTTCAGGGAACTCGGTAATCTCTGAGATCGAGCGGACAGGAATTCCCGCTTCCTCGATCACTCGTTTCGTCCCTCCTGTAGAAACTAGTTCGTAATCTAGTTCGTGCAATTGTTTAGCAAAATCGGTCAATCCATGTTTATTGGATACGCTTAGTAAGGCGCGCTTTTTCATTTGGATTCCTCCTTGACGAGTAATGATTGAATGACTTGTGGATAAAGGCGATGCTCAACCGCCTGGATTTTCCGCTTCACGTCTTCTTTGGCATCCGTGTCTTCGATCCTGATTGCTTCTTGGTCAATGATCGGTCCAGTGTCCATCCCGTCATCGACGAAATGAACGGTGACGCCAGTGACTTTCACACGCTTTTCAAACGCTTGGCCGATTGCATCTTTTCCAGGGAAAGCCGGCAAAAGGGATGGATGGATGTTCACGATGCGGTTTTTGAAAGGCTCAAGCAGCGTAGGACCGATCAAGCGCATATAACCGGCTAGAATGATGAAATCGATCTCACGGGAGCGGCAGTCTTCGAGCAGCGCTCTTTCGTAAGCCGCTTTATTTTCGTAAACCTTCGGCGTAAACACAACGGTATCGACAGCATGACGCTGGGCTTTCTCGATGACAGGCGCCCCCACCCGGTCGCAAACAAGAAGAGAAACTTTGGCATCAAGCTTTCCTTCTTCAATGGCCTGGATGATCGCGTCAAAATTCGAACCGGTGCCTGAAGCAAAAACAGCTAATTTCATCATGACCAGTGAATTCCTTCCTCTTCTGTGACATGTCCGATGACAAAGGCTTTGTCTAAGGAAGCAAGTGCTGCCTCTGCCTCGTCTATAGATACGACAGCAACCATGCCGATGCCCATGTTGAAGACACCGTACATGTCCTCTTCTGGGATACCGCCTTGTTTTTGAAGGAAGTTAAAAATCTCGGGTACTGTCCAGCTGTTTGGTTGAATCTCAGCTCCGAATCCTTTTGGCAACGCCCGCGGAATGTTTTCATAGAAACCGCCGCCGGTGATATGAGCAAGACCCTTCACCGTCGCCGCTTCTTTCATTCTTTGGATCGTCTTCACATAAATGTTCGTCGGTGTCAGCAGCTCCTCACCGAGCGGGCGGCTCATTTCCGGATAAACCTTTTGCAAATCAAGAGCTTCGTTCTCTATGATTTTTCGTACTAACGAAAAGCCGTTAGAGTGAACGCCGGCAGATGGCAGGCCAATCAATACATCTCCAGCCTGGATCGACTCACCTGTAATGATTTGATCTTTGTCAGCCATCCCGACGACGAATCCGGCAAGGTCGTATTCATCGAGCTCATACATGCCAGGCATTTCAGCCGTTTCGCCTCCTACAAGGGCGGCACCGGACTGTTCGCAGCCATCGGCGATGCCTTTAACGATTTGCTCAATGCGCTCTGGTTCATTTTTTCCACAAGCAATATAATCTAAAAATAATAGCGGATCGGCACCTTGAGCGACAATGTCGTTCACACACATCGCGACGACATCCACACCGATGGTATCATGTTTATCCATTTGAAAAGCGAGCTTTAACTTCGTTCCTACGCCGTCTGTTCCTGTGACGAGGACTGGTTTTTCGTAGTTCATATCACTGATATCAAAAAGTCCGGCAAAAGCGCCAAGTCCACCGAGCACTTCTTTGCGCATCGTTCTTTGCACATGTTTTTTCATACGATCGACGGCTTCATATCCCGCTTCAACATTGACTCCTGCCTGTTTGTATGATTGGCTCATCGCTCATCCTCCGTTTCTTTACGCTTTTTCGTAAGGGTGAACCGTATTTGGATAAATTTCAGTTGGATAATTTCCTGTAAAGCAAGCCATACATCCACCGTGTTCCATCGATTCCTGCCCTTCATAAATCGCTTCGTTCAACCCTTCCGGAGTGAGATAGGCTAAGCTGTCCGCTCCGATTTGTTCTTCGATTTCTTCTACTGTATTGTTAGCAGCAATCAATTCCCCACTGTTGGAAGTATCGATGCCGTAATAGCACGGATTCTTGATTGGAGGGGAAGCAATTCGAACGTGCACTTCTTTCGCTCCCGCTTCCTTCAGCATCTTCACGATCCGGCGGCTCGTTGTCCCTCGAACGATCGAGTCATCAACCATGACGACACGCTTTCCTTCAACAATTCCTCTTACGGCAGAAAGCTTCATCTTCACACCTTGTTCCCGAAGCTCCTGAGAAGGCTGAATGAACGTTCTTCCGACATAACGGTTTTTGATTAAACCGAGCTCGTAAGGAAGTCCGGATTCTTCCGCGTACCCAATCGCAGCCGAGATGCTTGAGTCTGGTACGCCTGTCACGACGTCCGCTTCGATCGGCGCTTCTTTCGCAAGTGCTTTCCCCATCCGTTTTCTTGAAGCATGGACGTTTTTTCCGTCCAAGTTACTATCCGGTCGGGAAAAGTAAACGTGCTCCATTGAGCAAAGCGTACGCTGAATCGGTGCTGAAAAACGCTTGGACTCCACACCTTCGTCTGAGATGACCAGCAATTCACCTGGCTTCACTTCACGATCATACGTTGCACCAATGATATCCAACGCACACGTTTCTGAGGATACAACCCATGAATCCCCTAAATGTCCAAGGCTTAACGGGCGTAACCCACGAGGGTCATTGGCAACAAACATTTTATCCTCGGTCATCATTAAGAATGCATAGGCTCCTTTAATCATCGACAGAGCTTCTGCAATCGCCTGGTCAAGTTCCAGATGGCGTGCCCGTTTGATCAAGTGAGCGACAACTTCTGTATCAGATGTCGTTTGTAAAATTGAACCCTGGGCCTCAAGCTGGTTTTTCAGTGCTTGGGCATTGACGAGGTTGCCATTGTGAGCTAGCGCAAGTCCGCCTGTTTGCGAGCGGAATAACAGGGGCTGGATATTTTCATATCCCCCGTCCCCTGCCGTCGCATAGCGGACATGCCCCATTGAGGCGTGCCCTTTCAACTCATCCAATTGGTGTTGAGAAAAAACTTCGTTGATCAGTCCGTGTCCTTTGGCGAGCTTCAACTGTTCTCCATCGCTCGTGATGATTCCAGCGCCTTCCTGCCCACGGTGCTGCAATGCATGCAAACCGTAATACGTCAATTGAGCTGATTCCGGATGTCCCCATATCCCAAAGATGCCGCACTCTTCATTTAGGCCTTTGATTTCACTAAGCATGGAATAGCTCCTTTCCAGGTTTGTTTTAGCATAAATGTCCGCTCTTCCACGACTGTTTTCTCACCGGCTTTCACACGATACATGCCGTCGTCTGTCACTTTTCCGATTAAATGGGCGTCTGTAACGGATTGTTCGAACGTTTCTTGATTTTCTGGTTTAACAGAGAGTAAAAAGCGAGACTGCGTTTCTGAGAATAAAGCGGATGTGACGTCTCCTTCGATACTTACTTCACAACCAAGTTCCTGATCAAACAGGCTCTCGGCTAAAGCAACCCCTAGGCCACCTTCAGCAAGGTCATGGGCAGATTCTATAAGACCTGAGCGAATCGCTGTTAATACTTGTTTCTGGCGAAGCGATTCTTTTTCAAGATCCAGTACAGGCGCTTTTCCAAAGTGGCGTCCTTCAAGCATGCCCTGAAGTTCACTTCCGCCGAATTCAGGAAGCGTTTCTCCTACCACATAAATCAGGTCTCCGGATTGTTTCACGTGTGACTGTGTGATATGTTCCGTTTCATCAATTAATCCGACCATTCCAACGATCGGTGTCGGGTAGATCGCTTTTCCGCCGAACGATTCATTATATAGGGATACATTTCCGCTGATCACCGGCGTATCAAGCTCACGACAAGCTTCACTCATGCCATCGACGCTTTTTTCCATTTGCCAGAAAATTTCCGGATTTTCCGGAGAACCGAAATTCAGACCATCCGTGATGCCGAGTGGGCGGCCGCCTGAGCACACGATGTTACGAGCCGCTTCAGCGACAGCAATTTTCCCACCAATCTCTGGGTCTACGTAAATGTATCGGGAATTACAGTCAGTCGTCATAGCAAGCGCTTTGTTCGTACCACGAACGCGCAAAACAGCAGCGTCAGAACCAGGCGCAACAACCGTATTCGTCTGAACCATCGAGTCGTATTGGTCATAGACCCATTCTTTGCTCGCGATTGTCGGCTGCTTCAAAAGATCGACAAGTGTTTGACGATAATCGATAATCGTAGGAATATAGTTGTCCATTTCCTGAAATTCTTGATAGTACGTTGGAACTTGAGACGGCTGGTGATAAACGGGTGCGTCTTCTGCCAACGAATCCACGGGTACGTCTGCGACAACTTTACCATGGTGCTCTAGGCGGAAGCGTTTTGTATCCGTTACTTCTCCAACCGCTACTGCTTCCAAATTGTATTTACGGAATACTTGAGCAATCTCTTCTTCGCGGCCTTTTTCAACAACAAGCAGCATACGCTCCTGAGATTCAGACAGCATCATTTCATAAGCCGTCATGTTCTGTTCGCGCTGCGGGACATGATCGAGGTTCATCGTCATCCCCGTGCCTGCTTTACTCGCCATTTCACTAGCAGATGACGTCAGCCCGGCTGCTCCCATATCCTGAATGCCAACAAGCGCATCATGATGGATCACATCAAGACAAGCTTCAATCAGTAATTTTTCCATGAACGGGTCGCCAACCTGGACGGAAGGTCTTTTTTCTTCGGACTCTTCCGACAATTCTTCCGATGCAAAAGTCGCTCCGTGGATGCCGTCACGCCCGGTTTTCGCACCGACGTACATGACGGTGTTTCCGATCCCTGCGGCGATCCCTTTTTGAATATCTTTATGATCGATCAATCCAACGCACATCGCGTTGACAAGTGGGTTGCCGTTGTACGCATCATCGAACTGGACTTCCCCACCGACAGTTGGTACTCCTACACAGTTGCCGTAACCTGCGATCCCGCGGACAACCTCTTCGAATAAATACTTGACGCGGGGCTGCTGCAGGGAACCAAAACGTAATGAGTTCAATAAAGCAACCGGACGAGCGCCCATCGAGAAGACGTCACGAAGAATGCCGCCGACACCAGTAGCCGCGCCTTGATACGGTTCAACAGCTGATGGGTGATTGTGGCTTTCTACTTTGAAAACGACTGCCTGTTCATCACCGATATCGATGATTCCAGCTCCCTCACCAGGCCCTTGAAGCACCTGAGGTCCGTCAGTTGGGAATTTTCTTAACAGCGGTTTGGAATTTTTATAGCTGCAGTGTTCCGACCACATGACCGAGAACAACCCTGTTTCGGTATAGTTAGGCTTGCGGCCAAGGATGTTTTTGATGGATTGAAATTCGTCATCGCTTAATCCCATCTCACTGTATAGACGTTGTTCTTCAATTTGCTCTGGGCTGATCTCAAGCATTGATGGCATGGCTATTCCTCCAATGAGTCAAAATGGATTGAAACAATCGTAATCCGTCCTCGTTTCCTAGAAGCTTCTCAACGGCACGTTCCGGGTGCGGCATCATGCCAAGAACATTTCCTGCTTCATTGGTGATGCCGGCGATATCCCCGACGGATCCGTTCGGGTTCTTTTCATATGTGAAAGCGATCTGGTTGTTCGCTTTAAGAGTTTCATAGGTTTGTTCATCACAATAATAGTTTCCGTCACCGTGAGCGATCGGAATGCTGATTTTTTCGTTTTCATCATAGCGATTAGTGAAAAGCGTTTCAGCGTTTTCAACAATCAGCGTTTCATAGTGACACATGAACTTCAGATGTTTGTTCGGAAGCATCGCGCCTGGAAGCAGTCCCATCTCCAGCAAAACTTGAAATCCGTTACAGACACCGAGAATTGGTTTACCAGCTTCTGCAGCTTCACGAATCTGTTCGATGATGTCAGACGTAGACGCGATCGCTCCTGAGCGGAGATAATCTCCGTAAGAGAAACCTCCTGGGAGAAGGATAGAATCATAGCTTGATAGATCAGCTTCCTTATACCAGACTAGGTCCGCTTCCTCTCCTAGCGCATCCTTCACGGCATAATACATGTCACGGTCACAGTTCGAACCGGGAAATACAACGACGGCGAATTTCACTTAGACAACCTCCTCGATCGAATACGTATAGTCTTCGATAACCGGATTCGCAAGCAATTGGTCACACATTTTATCCACTTGTTCTTCGATGTTCTCTGAATCCTCGAGCATTACTTCCATATACTTTCCAACGCGCACTTCGTTGACATTTTTATATTCAAGGG
>NZ_JRNX01000181.1 GCF_000786645.1 Halobacillus sp. BBL2006 | reverse complement strand
CGGCGGGGTTATTCGGAGGCTACCGAATTGGAATTGGGGCAGGGCTAATTGCCGGATTGCACCGTTTCTCGCTCGGCGGCTTCACTGGATTCGCATGCGGAATATCAGCTGTCGTGGCCGGTGCCCTTGCAGGATTTTTCCATAAAAAAGATAAACCGCTCAAGCTTAAGACAGCCTTATTGATTGGCGGCCTTGCTGAAACGGTGCAGATGGGCATTATTTTGGCCGTTTCCAAACCATTCATGAGAGCATGGGAGCTTGTACAGGAAATCGGAATACCAATGATCCTGGCAAATGGGGTAGGATCTGCGCTTTTCTTGCTCATTATAAGGAACGTGTTGAATGAAGAAGAAAAAGCAGGTGCTTTTCAAGCCCAAAAAGCATTGCGTCTCGCTGAGTCTACGGTCGCCTATTTGAGAAAAGGACTGACGAAGGACTCGGCTCAAAAAGCATGCCAGATCATTTATGAAGAAGTCGATGTCAGTGCCATTTCGATGACAGATAAAGAAAGGATTCTTGCACATGTTGGTCAGGCGGATGATCATCACAAAGCCGGGGAGGCCATTCAAACCCATGCCACAAGGGAAGTGATTCAGCAAGGGAAAATGATTGTCGCTAAGCATCATGACATTAATTGCAATCACCCGAATTGTCCCCTCGGAGCGGCAGTGATCGCCCCGCTGAAACGCCGTCAAGAAGTGGTTGGAACGCTCAAATTCTATGTGCGTTCCGAAAAAGAAGTCTCCAATGTACTTCTTGAGTTGATCCAGGGTCTGAGTGCTCTTCTCGGCCAGCAACTCGAAATTGCTGAAGCAGAAAAAGCCCAGGATCTTGCCAGGGAAGCAGAGGTCAAAGCTCTCCAAGCTCAAGTGAATCCTCACTTTCTCTTTAATTCGTTAAACGTCATTGTGTCTCTGACAAGGACAGAGCCCGATCGTGCCCGTTCCCTGTTGATCGCTTTATCAAAGTTCTTCCGTCAAAACTTAGGGGCAACAACGAAAACATGGACCACCCTCGACGAAGAATTGAAACACGTCAAAGCCTACCTGCTTATCGAAGAAACTCGCTTTGTCGACAAGCTGAAGGTGAATTATGAAATTGAACAATCTGCCCTTTCAGTGGAAATAGCGCCTTTGACGCTGCAGCCTCTTGTAGAGAATTGCATAAAACATGGCATCAAAGACCAGGAAGGGGACTGCGAAATTACCATCCGAATTCAGGATCTTCACGAAGGTGTCAAAATCATTATAAAAGACAACGGAAGCGGCATCTCTCCTGAACGATTACAAGCGCTTGGAGAAAATGAGGTAGACTCAGAAAAGGGGACAGGCCTCGGTCTTTTTAATGTCAATAAACGTTTAGAGTATATGCATGGAGAAGGCTCCAAGCTACACATTGAGAGTGAGATTGGTCAAGGGACGACAATTTCCTTTCTCATCCCTCATAAAAGAGAGGAGGTATCCGCATGAAAAGATCCATTAAAGCGCTAGTGGTGGATGATGAGCGCTTTAGCAGGGAAGAACTGATTTATTTGCTGAAGCCCTATCCGTCCATTGAAATTGTTGGAGAGGCTGAATCTGGTGATGCAGCTATTATGAAAGCCATCCAGCTGCAGCCTGACGTCATATTTTTGGATGTAGAAATGCCGAAGATGAACGGTATGGATGTGGCTAAATCTGTTCAAGAATTAAAAAAAGTGCCGGCCATCGTATTTGCCACAGCTTTTCCAGATTTTGCTGTCGAAGCTTTCCGTCATGAGGCTGTCGATTATTTATTGAAGCCGTATGATGAAGAACAGCTAGGAGATGCCATTGCAAGACTTGAGAAAAAATTACAGCCAAAGACGCCGGAACCTTCCTCCACCACGAGACCTTCGAAACTAGCTGTAGAGGGAGATGAAGAAATCCATTACCTTGACCCTTCAGATATTATCTATGTATATCGTGAAGATCGTGTAACCAAAATTGTGGGGAAAAATCACGTTTATGAAACTAAATGGGCCTTGAAGGAAGTTGAAGAGCGCCTGAAAGGATTTCCTTTTTTTCGAATTCATAAAAGTTACCTCGTGAACTTAGATTATGTGGACCGGCTGACTCCCTGGTTTAATGGAGCCTATCAACTGGAGCTTAAAGGGAAAGAAGATAGGCTCTCTGTCAGCCGGAACTACGTCAAAGATTTAAGAAAACAGCTTGAACTGTAAAAACCGACCTTTTTTGAGGGCGGTTTTTTTACATGTTAAACATAGAATTCGACATGTTAGACATAAAATCGTCACATGTAAGCGTTATCTTGATATGATCCATGTAAGCGATTACAAAGAATCGAAGGAGGAAGCTATTGTGATTACGTTTCTTGTAAGTATTGCACTTTTAGTAGTTGGTTATTTTACGTACGGTAAATATGTTGAAAAAACGTTTGGCGTCAATACTGATCGAAAAACTCCGGCATACACGCATAGTGATGGCGTGGATTACTTGCCAATGGGTCAAAAGAAAAATGCTCTTATACAATTGTTAAATATTGCAGGGGTAGGTCCGATTTTCGGCCCAATTCTAGGTGCCCTTTATGGACCTGTCGCCTTTTTGTGGATCGTACTTGGAGCTATTTTTGCAGGGGCTGTCCACGATTATTTAACCGGGATGATCTCAATCCGTAACCGCGGAGCTCACTTGCCTGAACTTGCAGGTAAGTTTTTAGGAAAAGTCATGAAACACGTAGTGAACGCATTTGCGATTCTATTACTTGTACTGGTAGGAACCGTATTTGTAACGGCACCAGCAGATCTGCTTCACAACATGACAAGCAGCTGGTTGAGCTTGCCGATTATTCTTGCAGCTATTTTCGCTTATTATTTACTCGCTACAATGCTGCCGATTGATAAAATCATCGGTCGTTTCTATCCAATTTTTGGAGCGCTTTTGTTAATCAGTGCAATTGGGGTAGGGGCTTCTCTAGTTTTTACAGGTGCACCTATTCCGGAACTTTCCTTTACAAACATGCACCCGGATAACGCGCCAATCTTCCCACTCTTATTCTTAACGATTTCTTGTGGGGCACTTTCGGGATTCCATGCTACCCAAACTCCGATTATTTCTAGAACGACTCAACAAGAAAAGCAAGGTCGTCGTATCTTCTACGGCATGATGATTGCAGAAGGGATCATCGCTATGATTTGGGCGGCTGCTGCTATGAGCTTGTTCAATGGATCTGGAGGATTGAATGAAATTCTTGCGAGTGGTGGACCAGCTGCAGTTGTAAGCGAAGTTTCAACATCTATGCTTGGAGCTATCGGAGGTACGCTTGCAGTTCTTGGAGTCATCGTTCTACCGATTACTTCTGGTGATACGGCTTTCCGTAGTGCTCGAATGATCATTGCAGATTACTTGAATGTTTCTCAAAAGAAAGTGGCAAGCCGTATCTGGATAGCTGTTCCAATGTTTGTGATTTCCTTTGTTCTCACAAAAATTGATTTCACCCTACTTTGGAGATACTTCTCCTGGGCGAACCAGTCTACAGCTGTGATTGCCCTATGGGTAGGAGCCATGTACTTGTTCTTATCCAGAAAGAATTATTTTATTGCTGCTATTCCTGCAACGTTCATGACGATGGCGACGTTCTCTTATATTCTTAACGCACCGATTGGATTCGGATTGCCGTTGAATGTGTCGTACATCGTTGCAGCGATCATTACGGTTGCAATTGTAACAGCTTTCTTCATCGCTGCTCGCCGTGGCTTAGACAAGAATATTCCTCTTGAAGAAGAGCTGAAACCGACAGCCTGATGGGGTGCTGCAGTCCGAATTATCACGAAGAAGTAAAACAAAAAGAAGAGGAGATCAATCAAGCGGAAAAAGAGAGTATCCCGTTCTGGATGAAAGTCATCAGTATCTTGATCGTCCTTGGATCGCTCGGCTATTACTGGTTATGAACCAATCATCCATCAGTACCTTCTGGTGGATGATTTTTTATTTACAGATGAATAGTCGCTTTTACACTTAATTTATCCGGTTGCAACTCCTAGCCCCTCGAGGTCTTAAGCCACTTACCTCCATGAAGAAAGGAGCATCATGGTGGTAAGTGTCTTAAGCTTGTCGGGTCTGTAAAGTCGCTTCCACACTTAATTATTGAATAGCTCATGGAAAAGCAGGGTATGGGTAATATAGGAAAGGAGAGATAGCGTGGAACATACGATTCAAGAAGAACGTGGTCGATTTTATATAGGAGAGCAATCATCTCCAGTCGCATTTTTAGCATTCGATGAGGAGGGGGATACGATGATAATCACGAGTACAGTTGTGGAACCTTCCGCACGGAATCAGGGGCTGGCGACAGAGCTCGTTGATCATGCAGTGAATTATGCAAGGAAAAATAAATTGCAGATTGATCCTGAGTGTCCTTTTGCGCGTGATGTCATCAAAGATACCCCAGAATATCATGTGGTGTGGAAAAAGTAAGAACTATGTAGAGGAAGTGGTTTTGTGGCGGTCATTCGTGAGCCTCAGGAAAAAGATTTAATGCACTTCACTCGTTATGCGATCGAATTTTTTCATCATGCCTATAAAGAACAGACATCCGATCTTTCATTAGATGAGCGCCTTTTAGAACGAAAATACTGGGCAGCTGACCGTTTTATAGCGAATCGGAATGATGAAAAATTACTGGTTGCTGAGGTCGAAGACAAAGTTGTTGGCTATATATGGGGAACCATCCATGAGCATACTGATGGAAGTTCCTATGGACTTGTGGAAGAACTGTTTGTGGATGAATTTTATCGACGTGAAGGTATTGGAACCGAACTTTGCCGCCAGTTAATCGAATGGATGAACAAGAGGGAACTGACGAGTATACAAATGCACTTTGCTTCTGGTCATCCCAGGACAGCGGCAGCATTCATTGAATCAGTGGGCTTCACTTCTGTAAGCGCGCTGTATAAATTTACGAAAAAATAACAGGTTCATAGTTTCTTCCCCTCATGAATAAGGAATATGTATATCAATGTGTGTGGAGGAGGAATCAGTTTGAAAAGAGCAATGGTGATTGTTAACCCTTCATCGGGGAAAGAAGAAGCTTTAGATTATGTAGATGAAATACAATCTATTTTGGAAGATAAAGAGTATAAAGTCGAAATAGCACAAACGGAAAAGGAATTGGATGCAACAAAGTTTTGCCAGGATGCTTGTACTAATGAATTCGACCTTGTCGTGTCCCTTGGGGGAGACGGAACCCTTAATGAAACGATCAACGGAATGGTGGATCAGTCCCACCGTCCTAAGCTCGGAATTATCCCGCTAGGTACAGTCAATGATTTTGCAAGAGCACTGCAGATTCCACTGGAACCTAAAGAAGCGATTCAATCCCTACGCTCTGACCGTAGCAAAAAAGTAGACATTGGCAAGTTCAATGATCGCTACTTTGTAAACATCGTCGCTATCGGCTCCATCGCAGAAGCGACCTATGAAGTGACACCAGAACAAAAAACAAAATTCGGTCCACTGGCCTACGTTATGGAAGGATTCAAGACGTTATCCTCTAAAGAAGGTTATCCTTTACGTCTAGAGTATGGGGAGGGGCAGTCTTGGGAAGGTGAATGCTTTTTGTTCTTAGCAGCCCTTACGAACTCAACGGGAGGAATAGAAAGGCTATCTCCACAGGCGGAAGTGAATGATGGTCTGCTGCACTGTTACATTATAAAAAATGTCAGTATGATTCGCTTAGCTTCCATAGTGACCGCCATTATGAAAGGGAAGTTAAAGAATCAGGAGGATGTTGAGTATTTTACAGCGCAACATTTAGACATCTATTCAGAAAATGAACTCGTCACCAATGTAGATGGAGAAGAGGGAGATCCGCTCCCTGTATCGATAGATGTAAAGCCTTCCCATATTAATGTCGTTGTTGAATAAATAAAAAGCTGTCTCACGATCGGTCTGTTTACAGACCATCGAAGACAGCTTTTTTGCTAATTTTTGAAGAAGCTGAAGAGAGAAAGGAATATGATGACAAATGAGAATAAGGCCATGGCTATTGCTCCGACATAAAAGAATAAATCTTCGAAGAAACCTGTGACTGCTGCATCAGCTGATAAACCAATTAAGAAGTAACTCGCCACCACTGCCGCTAAATACAAGAATACATTCTTATCAAGATTGAAGTTCATTTCTTCATCCCTCCTTTACGAACAATATATGCTCATACAACTCCGATATTTACCTTATGAACAAAAAAATTTGTTGCTACAGGAGGGACTTAGATGGACAAGCTAGATTTATAGAGTGAATAGTCGAATAAAAAAAACCCTTTTTGATAAACAAAAAGGGGTATGGCAGCGTACCTTCGATTGAGGGAGACCTACCATGAAATCTACAGGTCTATTTTTCCTGGCGGGGAAAAATAGATTAGGGTGATTCGACGTAAGAGACAAAAGAGAGTACCAAAGCGTCACAATTTAGACCAGAATTTCCTGAATCCATTCCACCCCATAAACATTTAAACGGTTTATTGGCGTGAAATAGATCGTAATCTCTTTTGATAACTATATTGTATCATTATATGACCGTCTTCTGCTTTGGGAAAAAGTCGGTCCGAAGTTGTAAATGAATGCTAGTTTGGAGTGTGTTTTTTCGCAACTTTTTACTTCATTTGGTAAAGGTGGATGAACATTTCCTAATTGCGTTGTCTATGCTTACTGAATAGGGTAAAATTATGTCATAAACAAGCTAGTGAGGTGGATCGATGGAAATCAATCAATGGCAATACATGATCCAAATGCAGGCAATGTCGATGCTTCAAGGAAATTCTGGGGAATCATACTCAAGCAGTTTAAGAGATTTGACTTTTCAGAGCATGTTGAACGCTTATATATCACAGCAGCCTCAGTCAATAATGAAGCCAAAATCTCAATCGAACATGACGAGCATGAATGCGTTTCAACCTCAACTGATACATATTAAGCAATTGAATGAGAGTACTGCTCCTAAAGTTTCAAGTGGGGATCAGAATATAGAACGGATTATTCAAAAAGCTTCTGTGAAATATGGAGTAAGTGAACAATTGATTCGTTCTGTTGTAAAAGCTGAATCTAACTTTGACTCTAGTATCGTTAGCCATGCGGGAGCGCAGGGATTGATGCAGCTCATGCCAGCAACCGCACGCGGTCTGGGCGTAACGGATCCATTTGATCCGGAACAGAACGTCATGGGAGGAACTAAATATTTAAAACAAATGCTCGACCGTTATAACGGAAACTCTCAACTAGCAGTTGCCGCCTATAATGCAGGGCCGGGCAATGTGGATAAATATGGGGGAGTTCCACCGTTCCAAGAAACTCAGAACTATGTAACGAAAGTACTTAAACATGTATAGAAAAAGCTTGCCACTAATGGCAAGCTTTTTTACTTATCAGATTCGATTTCTTGGCTCATCTGCATATATTGATTGAACACTTTCGTCATTTCTTGCAGACGATTACGAACATCCTCATCAATAAGTTCCCCCTGAGTGGAGAAGTGATTGGTATGGGTATACACATAGTTCGGGGTGACCATGCATCGGAAATAATTCAAAATCGGTTTTAATTGGTTTTCTATAACTAAATGGTGTTGAAGCGTACCGCCGTTAGCTACGATTGAAACAGGCTTATAGCGCATAGCTAGTGGAGAAACCGCATCAAATACATTCTTCAATGTTCCTGGAATTGATCCTTGGAAAATAGGAGTGGCGATAACATAGGCATCAGCATCTTCCAATTCCTTAATCAGCTGCTGCATATCTTCATTATACTGGTCTGTCGGACGTCCATCCACGAATTGAAGCTCGTAATTTTCCAGATCGATGATTTTTGTTTCATATTTATGTGGAAGCTCTTCAATATATTTATCGATTTCTTCGAGCAGGGTTCTAGTCTTATTGCCGACAATCGTTCCATTTAATAGTAAAATCTTCATGTTCCGTGTCTCCCCTTTTTCTCCTCAATCTTTATCATTATGTAGAATAAATTTAGTATTTGTCCGTAGCAGGAAGTCTAAACAGGCGCTTCCGCTTTTCATATCTAGTTGCAACGCCTAGACCCTCGAGATCATAAGACAACCACCTGATCACTCCACAGCGGGTCTTATGCTTGTCGGGGCTGCCAAGGCGCTTTCGCTTTTCTTTTTATGTTAAAGCATACGTTTTAATTAAGCAATTGTGACAGTAAGGGTATTGGAAGTGGGGAAAGGGTATATATATGAAGAGATTTTTTGAAAGGATGAAGATGTGTGCTGCGTTTATGGCGAAGGGTTAAATTTGTATTCAATATTAGAAAATCTATTCCTTTTATGATTCGATTTTTTCAATCAAAAGAGGTCAGTAACCAGAAAAAGTGGATGTCTATCCTCTTTTTGTTTGCCTACATTTTGTTCCCGTGGGATATTATTCCTGATTTCCTTCTTTTCTTCGGAATCGTCGATGATGTAGCCATCTTTACGTATATTATGCAATTGATGGTGAAAATGGCTCCTGAATCATTGAAAGAAGAATACCGGTTAGAGGAAGAGTAGGAAGGTTTAATGAATGACTAGAAGAGGTAAGATAATGTTGTGAATGATTATAAATCAATTCTAAGGAGTGATGATATTGAGTAACGTAATGTTTACTTCATCTGCAACTGCACAAGGCGGCCGTAATGGTCATGTAAAATCAGAAGATGGTTTGATCGACCTGAATCTAGTCATGCCTGGTGAGAGTGATGAAAAAGGCTCCAACCCAGAACAACTATTCGCAGCTACTTATTCAGCTTGCTATGACGGCGCGTTGAACCTTGTAGCAAGTAAAAAGAAAAAAGATATCGAATCAGAGATCACTGCTGACGTCAGCCTGCTTAAAGACGAGGCAGATAATGGCTTTAAAATAGGCGTTGTGCTTAATGTGAAAGTGAAGGGTGTTTCTCAGGAAGAAGCGGAAGAGCTTGCAAAAGAAGCACACAAAGTTTGCCCTTATTCTAAAGCTACACGCGGCAACATTGATGTAGAGCTTAAACCTCAAGCTGTATAATATAAGAAAAGCAGAAGCCTCCGGAAATCCTCCGGAGGTTTTTTATTTGGACTGATGAGCTTCCGCCATCCTTCAGATAAAGAAGCAACAATGCTGTGAATTTAGGGAATAATACTTATATCAAAAAAGCTTTTTCACTTCAGGTACCGCCTTGAAATGTGGTATTTTAGAAACGAAGGAGAGAACAATTATGAAGATTACTGATCAAGCTCGGGACTTGTTGAATCCAATACTAGAAGAGGAAGACGCAGGCTGTTTGCGCCTGTTTTTTGCCGGATATGGCTGTGGCGAGCCAGACATTGGTATGACGATAGGTGAGCCGGAGGCAGATGACGACCTACATCACATCAACTCTATCCCAGTAGCGATTGACCGCCGAATCATTCATTTGACTGAATCCCTGACGATTGAAGGAAAACAGACGATGGAAGGACCGAAATTCCAAATGCTCGGCCTCCCTGAGAAAGATTGCTAAGATAAAAGCCCGCACTCTTTGTGGGCTATTTTTTACGTAGGAGAAGTATGTTTAGTAGAAAGGACTCGAAGTATCATGTTGGCACCAGGACACCAAGTCGTTGGATTTACCTTTGGAGTGGGGGCTCTGACCTTACTCCCGCAGTTAGAGATTACATATGACCGACCATTTCAGACTGTACTATTTTTTGTTTTTGTCATCTTCGGATCGTTACTTCCTGATATTGACACCCCCACCTCAAGATTGGGAAGGAAGTTTTGGAGAGGGTTGATGATATTATTTTCCGTGGCTCTCCTGTGCTACTTATTCGTACCACAATATTTGGACATGTACAGGAACCAATTGAAAGTATTCGTCATGCTTCTTCTTCCGGTATTGATTATGATTCGCAGTCATCGAAAAATGACTCACTCTTTACTTTTCGTTCTCTTGTTAGTGTTTTATAGCCTAATAATAGAGAAGTTGTTCTATATCCCTTGGTTTTATTTGAGTGGACTTATTATAGGTGTGATTTCTCATCTGTTTGCCGATTACATAACGAAAAAAGGTATTCCGCTTGTCTATCCAATTTCTAAGAAGCATGTCCAGTTTTTATTTACCTTTAGGACGGGCTCACACATTGAAAGAATGATTGTGTACAGTCTGGTCATATGGAATGTCTGGTTTCTTACCTCAACGATTTTTTAATAGAGTCTTCTGTCTTTTGCAGGGCAGGAGTCTTTTATTTTTATAGGTTAATCTTTGTTTAATCCTAGAGATCTACTAGTAGAAAGTTCAATTAGTTATTTCATTAAAGCTCCCTATTCCAGAAGACTTAGTTTCGAGACTTTTATGGTGACGAATGGTGGTCTGGAAACCGGTCGCTTTCCGCGGGGAAGACGGCAAGCCTCCTCTA
>NZ_JRNX01000180.1 GCF_000786645.1 Halobacillus sp. BBL2006 | reverse complement strand
TAATTACAACTACCCATTTAATGGCGGCGGCCCGCAAATGGATCAATATTCCCCGAGGTAAGTTCAATAAAAAAATAAAACTCGCTATATTATTTAGCGAGTTTTTCACTATGATAAGAAAAGGGTGAACCGATGCGACATCCAAATGAAAACTACATCAAAGCTCAGTTGGGAACCCTATTGTTAGCTTTATTGTTAGCCATTTTAGGCTTATTTCAGCTTGAACACCAATGGATCATCCTTCTTATGTTCTATGTCCTTGCCACAAGCTTCATTTTTGAAGCCTTAATAGAATTAAATAAGCAGCAGATGATAAATTGTATCATCCAGCTGCTGCGTGCGCTAATCATTGTTTTGTTCACGACCATTCTTTATTTTTAAATAAATTTAATGATCGCATAACCAAGCAAAATCCAGCCGATTAAGAAGGCTAAACCTCCTACAGGTGTAATCATGGCAAATGTTTTAATTCCTGTCGGGGCATAAATATATAGGCTTCCTGAGAATAAAATGATACCCACGATAAAAAACCAGCCTGCGCCTGTCATCAATCCGGTCTGGATTTTGCTCATCAATAGACCTGTCACAAAGAGAGCCATCGTATGGAACATTTGATAATCTACGGCTTTCCCCCATTGCTCCAGTCCTTTTTCAGATACTTTTCCTTCCAATCCGTGGGCACCGAATGCCCCTAAAGCTACAGAAAGAAATCCGTTTAAAGCGGCTAAAATCAGAAATAGTTTCATTGCTTCTTTTCCCCCTAAAAGTCAAATATTGATGAGCCGTTTGCATCATCATGATCAACAGGTGTACTCTCGGTTGTTTTTGACGGCTTATCTGCCCCCATCATCTTCCGAACCTCTTCCACCGTTGGCTCTTCAACTGAACGCGTTGGCTTTGGAGAAGTAGTTTCTTCTTCAAGCAGCAGGTCCGCTAAGAGTTTTACTGAACGAACGTGCTCACGCACTTTTCGTTCGTCTCCGTGCTGAAGCATTGCTTCTTGTATTTCACTCGCCATCTTTTTTAAGACAGTCTGATTTGTTATTGCCATTTTCGCCATACTCCTTTATTTCTAAATGGTCTCTGTCGTAGTTTAACACGACCGCCTCGTTTCTGTCTTTTGTTCCTACCATCGTTCATATTTTGCTCATAAAGAGATCCTGACTTAGACAGTCAGGATCTTTTGTATTCTACTTTATTCAATTGTTCCTGATAGAAGGAAATATCAATTTATAAACTCTGATAGAGTCTTGCATTTAGAAGATAATACCGATCTTATTTAAGAAGATCAAAATGATTAGAATTGGTGCGATCCATTTCACAATCGTATACCATGCTCCACCAATTGGCGATGAAGTCAGATCAGTTGACTCAAGCGCTTCGGATTTTTTGTAATACCATCCCACTAGAAGTGCCATCGACAATCCGCCAAGCGGAAGCAGGATATTAGAAGCGATATAGTCCATAGAATCCAGAATATTTCTATCTCCGATCGGAGTAACACCCGACCAGATTCCGAATCCTAGTGAAACGGCAATCCCCATCACAAACATAATTGACCCCATCACTACACTTGTCGCAAAACGCGACCATCCGAAAACACGCATAAAGTAAGCAGTTGGCACTTCCAAAATCGACACGGATGAAGAAAGTGATGCAAGGATCAAAGCGAAGAAGAAGACCAGTCCGACGATTCCGCCTAAAGGCATCTGTTCAAAAATGCTCGGAAGCGTAATGAAGACAAGCGGCGGGCCGGAACTTGGGTCGATTCCAAAAGCGAAGACCGCAGGAAAAATGACAATACCTGAGATCACTGCAAAAAAAGTGTCCATAAGTCCAATGCCTAACGTGGCACTCGGTAATTTGTTCTCTTTTCTCAAATAGCTGCCATATGTCAGCATCGCTCCCATACCCAGGCTCAAGGAGAAGAAGGCCTGGCCGAGAGCTGCAATGTAAATAGAGGGATCACTTAACGCTGTCCAATCAGGAGTGAAGAGGAACTTCAAACCTTCTGATGCACCGTCCAATGACAAGCTGAAGAAAGCTAACGCAATCAGAATCAACGCTAGCAAAGGCATGAATATTTTATTTGCCAATTCGATTCCTTTCTTAACACCACTCAGTACGATAACAATTGTCAAAATCATAAAGAATGCTGTCCAGGCAATCGGATGCCATGTATGACTGATAAACTGGCCGAAGGCTCCATCGTATCCAGCTGCAGGCGCTGCAAAAAATGATCCATTTAAATAATTCCAGAAATAAAACATCGCCCAGCCGGCTACAACGGCATAAAAACTTAATATCAAAAACGCACTTGCAATTCCGAAGAATCCTGTTAAATACCAGGGAGTCCCTGGTGCCAGTTTTTTAAAGGACCCTACCACATCACTTTCAGCTTTTCGGCCTATACTTACCTCTGTCAGCAACAGAGGCACACCGATGATTAGAACAAATAGTAAATAAAGGATTAAAAAGGCTCCCCCTCCGTTATTGCCTGCAACGAAAGAGAATCTCCATATATTTCCAAGGCCGACTGCTGAACCCATAGCCGCCAGCATAAAGCCCAATTTGGTCCCCCATTTTTCTCTAGCCATCCAATCTCAACTCCTCTCAATTTACTGAAATTCCATTCATAAATATTCATCATCTTACCATAGAATGTGTATGTGTAAATACATATTCTGAAATTTCATTTCATTTACAGTCGAAGGTCGATCTGGGAGCGGCTGATCGAAGTTTCCCCTTTTTGATCTGGATGGTGCTTCGGTTTATATTGGACACACTCTGTTCCAGTTGTTTTCAAAACGAAGGTTGAGGGAATTTCTTTTGTCTTGAACCCATAAGCTTTACAAGCTCTCGGAAAAGCAGAGTTCCAAGTTGTATAGAAGTGCTGACATTGAAAACAATTGATTTTACTCATCGGCCCTCTCTTTCACGAACAATGATATGGTAGAATCATAGCACAGCTACATTTTATACACTAGGATGTGTCCACATGAAAGAATGGTTTACCCCAGGGAGTGATTATCCTTTTTATTCGTTCGGTACCAGCCATATAATTGTATTAGTAATCTTCTTTATCATTTTAATCGCAATCCCTTTGTTTTCCAGCAGATTAAATAAATATAAACGTACTTTTCAAACTGTGCGATTTAGTCTTCTCATTTTGTTGATTTGGTCTGAGGTCAGTTACCAGACTTGGACAGCAGTCAATGGATTGTGGAACTTTGCTGATCATATGCCGCTCCATTTATGTGGCATCGCCTCCTTACTAGGTATGGTGTCCCTCATTACATACAAGCCAAAGCTTATCAAAATCAATTTCTTCATTGGAATTATTCCAGCATTGATTGCTTTAATTACTCCTGATTTACCTTATGACTACCACCATTATCGTTTTTGGAAATTCTTTTTACACCACATGGCTATTCCATGGACTAGCTTGTTTCTAGTGGTCACTGCCCGCGTTGAAATTACCTGGAAAGACATGATTGAAACTTATGCCTATTTAGTTGGTTATGCAGTGATTATTGGATTGATCAACTTCTGGACAGGAGCTAATTATTTGTATTTGGACCATCCCCCAGGTGCTGGTACCCTACTAGGCGTTATCGGGGACGGAATTGCTTACATCCTCAATCTGAGTTTACTTGCCTTGTTCACTTTTCTAGTTATGCTGGGATTTTATAAATTATCCAGACGATTTCTAACAAGGAAGGAAGAATAAATATGAAACGACAATATCGATGCTCTAGGATTTTATCAAAAGCGTGGATATCGGATTACAAAAAATCGTGAGAGACGGAAGCAAGAAAATACAAACCTGGTATCCCCCTCACAGCCCCAAACGGTATAGCTATTAAGGATGAATTGCTGCTAGAGAAAACCCCGCATTAAAAAAAGCGAGAGTACGTGTCGTTACACGCTCTCGCTTTTTATTAATTCTGCTTGTCTACGTACGCTGACATCTCCTACTCCAACATTTAATTTCATCTTCATATGCGGCCTTCCTTGTTGATAAGCTCTTGTACAATAACGCCCCGAGCCTTGAGGAATCAAATTTTCTCCATTAAATTTCCCCATACCTTTATTTACTTGGATGACAGCCGGCACATCATCTGACAAATGGATGACCTGGTTCCCTACACCCCCATCTATTTTGACTGGAATATCCTGTGTCACCTTGATATTAGTAAAGTGCAAATGACAGTCACCTATACCACAGCTAATTTTCAACTTCCGTAATTCTAACTCTTTCAAATCTATTGTAGAGTTGCCCGCACCTAAATTTAAATTCAAATGAAAGGAATTGTTCCTCGGTACGTAGATGCTCCATCTTTGCTTATCTTTTTTCCATGGTTTAAAACCTTTTGTGTCTTGAAAGACTTTTAGATGCTGACCCTTGTATTTAATTTGTGGCGGAGTCTTACTATAACTTGCATCCAACCTAGCTTCCTCTCCTTCACAGCAGCTGAGGCCAAGCTCTCCTATACCAAGATCACTGCTGAAGGTAAGAGGTTGGTCTGGTTCTACTGTAAAGACTTCTCTAACCTGATGATCTTCTTCAACTCGATCTGCAAACCATTCGTCGATCATTGAACGAAAACTCATTTACATCGCTCCCTCCGTTTTCTTATTTCTATTATAGAAAGGAACTACCCGCGTTTCGATCTCCTGAAGGATGATTTCTACTCAGACTCTAGTATGAAATACCAATAAACTAGAATAAATACGGAGCGTAAACGATCAAAATGATCAACACCCATATGACATCTACAAAGTGCCAGTAGTAATTAAAAATCTTATGCTTTTCTATGAATAATGCCTTCGGCAGCTTCTGCCGCTTAAGCTGGATCATCAGCAAAATCATCCAGCCAAGGCCAAAAGCGACATGAGAAGCGTGAAGACCTACCAATACGTAAAAAGAAGATAAAAAATTATTCATA
>NZ_JRNX01000018.1 GCF_000786645.1 Halobacillus sp. BBL2006 | reverse complement strand
AAAGAAAAGAATAATAAACGTCGTGATTCTTATCGCGGTTCCCGCTCCAAGGAATACGACACTTCTTCTATCTATTACCAATTAGCTGAACATTTATATAACCGAATTCTGGAAAACAATCCTGATCACAAGAAGCCGAACTTCCAAAAGTGGGCAGATGACTTTAGAAAGCTAGTGGAGATTGATAACAGGGATCCTAAAAAGGTGGAAGGTGTTATTGATTGGGTCCAAAAAGATTCGTTCTGGAATGTAAACATCCTTAGTCCTGATAAACTCCGTACGCAGTGGGATCGTTTGAAAATGCAAATCATGCAGCAATCTAAGGGAGGACAAGATCGTGGACGGATACCGGAAAGGCATCGAGCAGATAATTCGAGGGATAAAGACTTCTCCTCCGGAAGAAAACATCTTCTCGGATGAGGAACCGGAAGTTGTTAAGGGTAGATTGGTTGCTAAAGCTCAGCAATTACAAGAGCAGTCAGAATATCTGAATAACCATCCTGAGGAACGTGATGAAAGTAGTCCTTATGAGTGTGAAGTTTGTAAAGACAAGATTTGGATTCCGATGCGTCGATTCAAACATGATAAGGAAACAATGATTCTTGAAGAAGACTTCTTCAGTGGGCAGATCAATCCTAAAGAAGCTTGGAAATGGAGTATCAAAGTTAGCTGGGAGTGCTGGTGCTCGAAGCGGAAGAAGGAAAAGAAGCGGGTGGATAAGCTAAACAATCAAACCGGTCTTTCCAGGAGATTCAAGAGAAGAACATTTGAAAATTTCACCTTCTTAGATCCAGCCGAATTCCCAAATGATGACCGCGAACAAGTTAAGGCATTAGTGGAATCTCAAAAGAGCGCTTACAATCGGGCATTAGAATATGCAAACAATTTTCAAAGTTTGAAAGAGGATGGACGTTCGTTCGGTATTCTTGGAAGTTATGGAACCGGAAAGACTCACTTACTTGGAGCGATTACAAACGAGCTGAGTCGTAAAGGAGTCCAGGCGGTATTCATTAACACCACAGAATTCTTTGATACGCTCCGAGAGTCATTTGAAAAAGACGAAAACGGAAAACCAATAAGCTCAACCAGGGCAAGTGAATACATCGAGATGGTCAAAACATGTGAGCATCTATCCTTAGATGATGTTGGAAAAGAAAAGCCTACTGATTATGTGCTCGATGTGTTTTATCGAATCGTCAATTATCGTTATGAGAATCTTTTGCCGACGAACTTCACCACAAACGCCAGTCTTGAAGAAATGGAAAATCAAATGGGCGGGGCCACTTATCGTCGATTGGTTGAAATGGCAGCAGGATACATGAAAGAAATTATTGGTGAGAGCTACGATCAGCTTTTACTGAGAAAAAAATAGGAGGCAAGTTATGAAAGCAGTTGAAGGTATGAGCAGCGTTGTATGTTTTTCTCCTCAAGATTCATCAGAGGAGCGGATGAACAAATTTGATGAATGGAATCGTCGTCACCACAAAGAACGTGAAGAACGTGCATTCTTGGGTCCTGTTATCCCTGGTCCTAAAGAGACAAGAGCAATGTTAAGAAGGAAGTCGAGATCATGAGATACCTGGATGGTAAATGGCTAACAGAAGAAGAATGTATCCACCAATACGAAAAGCTCATTTATAAAATCATCCAACCACAAATTAAAAGAAAAAATCATACTGGCTTGGAGGAAGATGACTTGTTTCAGATCGGAGCCATCGGACTTTTGAAAGCTTATAAAAGGTATGATTCTGCAGCTGGAGCAAAATTCATTACCTATGCTCATTGGTCAATACGTGGAGAAGTAACCAAGTATGTTAGAGACTATGCCAATCTTATTCGATATCCGGGCCCTGTCACTGAGTTGGCACAGAAAATAAACAAGCTCGACATATCGGAAAAGAAGCCGGAAGAGATAGTGGAGATCACAGGCAAATCTCTTCATCAAGTTAAGTTAGCACTAGAAACAATGGAAAGCTCTATATATCTGGACCATGAAGATGGTGAAGTTACGGACATGTATTATCGAATGGGGAAACCAGATGATTTAACTGAGATGTTCGTTGAAGAATTCTATAATCAACTATCTGAAAGAGATCAGGAACTTGTAATGAAAAAGCTGGATGGAATGCAAGGTGTGGATATTGCTAAAGAAAAGGGCGTTAATAAACGCACGATTTCTTCTTACATGAAAGGTATTAAACAAAAATTCCTTAGTTATCAAATGGGGTGAATTGATGAGTAAAGGTGTAGCAAAACGTCATTTAGGTGAAATCCGCTTCGGTAAAAAGGTTGAACACTTTGATCGGTCTGTCAAAACATACAAGATGCCCGAAGAAGAGAGGAGAAAACGCATGAATATCAATCCTTTAAATTATATCGAGTTGAAAGAGGAAGGACTAACAGATTCAACAATAGCTAAACGATGGGGGATTCATCCACCACAACTAAGCCAAAAGAAAAGCAAGTGGGACTTCACCGGAAAGTCGCTAGAAGAAATGAAAAAAATCGCTCGAAAGCACACTACAAAGACTCAACGTCAAGAAGCGCACGCCTCAAATATGAAGCAACAAATTAAGGAAGACGTTCAAGAAAAGGAAGCAGAAAAAGAAGTGGCCGCTCCAGTTGAAAAAAATGATAGAGCACTCCAGCAAAAACAAGAAGAGATCGAAAAACTCCTGGAAGAATTAGAGCAGCTGAACGAAGACATGGAAAAATCAAAAATTGGTCTACAAAGGTATGAAGGGCTTTCCAAAGATTACGAAACTTTGAAAGTGCAGCATGAAAATTTAAAAGAGCAATACGTCCAATTGGAAGAGCAAGCTATTCCTAAACAGACATCGATTCTTATGCAAAAGGAACTTGAAGCGGAACGGGAGAAAACGAAAAAAGCTGAAGAGGAATGGGAAAGAGCGAAGCGGATTATCCAGAATCAAATCAGTGAAATCAACGATCTTACTGATAACAATGAGCGAATGCATCAGAAATATCGGGAAGCTCTCAAGAAACACGATACCCTTGCAGCATACACACAACTAGTGATGTCTTCATGACTCATCCTTACAGTAAAGAAATGCAACTGAACTACAATAAACTTCCGTCAAAAGCAAAACGCTCGGAGTTTACAAGCAGGCAAAGGAAAGAAGTGAAACGCCTCTATGGTGATTGCTGTATCATTTGCCTTCATCCAGACTCTCAATTGCATCATAGAGTGTTCCGCTCCCAAAATGGGAGAAACAATCCGAGAAATGGTGCTCCTTTATGCCAAGGCTGTCATGATTATGTCCATGCTCATACCGAAGCGGCTGAACAACTCAGACAGGAAGCAGCTGCCCGCTTCGGGCCCTATTACTACTTTGATAAATACGATTGCTGGAAACATGCCTTGATTGACGAACCGGACAATAAAGCCTTTGAAGACTTCATGGAGAAGGAGGAGCGGAAAGCTCATGAAAGTGTATGTTCGCGAGACAAAGGAGATCAACCAGGACGGGGATGAGATTATCGTTGTTCGAACGTACCTTAGTAAACCAAAGCGATTTGATTATATTATTTTCATAGAAAAGTGAGGGATTCCATGTTGAACCGAGTGGTCCTTGTTGGCCGACTTACAAAAGATCCAGATTTAAGATACACACCAAACGGAATTGCAGTAGCAAACTTCACCATTGCAGTGAATCGTCCATTCTCTAATAACCAAGGCAATCAAGATGCCGACTTCATCAACTGTGTGGTCTGGAGAAGAGCAGCCGAAAACCTAGCCAATTTCATGAAGAAAGGCAGTCAGGTGGGAGTAGACGGAAGACTCCAATCCCGCTCCTTCGATAATCAAGAGGGCAAGAGAGTGTTTGTGACTGAAGTAGTTGCAGACAGTGTGCAGTTCTTAGAAAACAAAGGAAGCGGATCTTCTAACGATTCAAACAATCAATCCAGCGGAGGACAAAGTAACTCTTTTGCAGATGAAGGAGAACCGATTGATATTACAGATGATGACCTGCCATTTTAGAGAGGGGATTTACCATGAACGAATTATCAGATAAGAAAAAGTCGATTCTCATATTCATCGAAAAAACGATCAGGGAGCGGGGGTATTCGCCTAGTGTACGTGAAATTGGTGATCATGTAGGTTTATCATCCAGCTCGACTGTTCATAAGCACATCCAAACATTAATCGAAATGGGTTATCTCATAAAGGATAATCACTCACCTCGAACATTACGCATGGTGAGCGGTTCCTCTCCTCAAACTAATCTACTTGAGCAAATGAGGTCCATGGATGACGACGTGACAGACATTGTGTTCCTGGAAGGTGAGCCGTTCGTCGTTCGAAGAGCAACGCTGGAGGATATTAAAGAATGGTCCGGTGCTGATCAATAGCTTCTAAAATACCGTAAGGGAGTAAGGTATATGACTAATTGGAAAAAAGTTTGGGATGCTCAGAAGACCTTTGATGAACGAGTGATATCAGAACTGAATGTGAAGCCGACAATTGCAAACAGATGTGCAGCATTTCGTATTGAAATTGGAGAGTTAGCAAATGAGCTTCCTGAAATATTCAAGTGGTGGAGCCATAAGAAAAACAACCTTGAAAAAGCTTTGGTTGAATATGTAGATGGTTTAAAATTCCTGGTCGGGTTTGGAATTGAATTAGGGGTAAAGAGCATCGACCTTTCAGTTATGGACATTAAAACAGAAACAGTAGCAGAGCTTCACAGTGACTGTGATTGGCTCTCTCAATTAATTGAACGTGAACTCTCTCTAAGAGGCATGGACAAGTTGTTTATCGAGTTATTCTCCACTTATCTCAAGTTAGGTCATGAAATAGGATTCACCGGTGATCAGATCATGCAAGCTTTTGAAGATAAGCATGAAGTCATTAATGAGCGGCTAGACGTTGGATATTAACTAATCCAAAACAGGGGGATGAATTATGATCACAGATTTTGAAGGAAAGTCTGAGGAGTATGCAAAAGCGTTCAGGGAAGGTCAGATCAACGCCTTACAGTCCCTTCTTATTAACAAATACATCACCGTCAAAGCATTCGCGGATAATCTAAAAAAGATTAAAGAGGGTGAAAGGGCGTGAGTGAAATCATCGCTTGTATCTTTCGTCATTATTGCTTGGATAATCTTAGATTGCTTTGAGGGGGAATAATCTATTGAAGCTTATCTATTATTACTTTCGGTACCGATTATCTTACTTGCTTCACGGAGAAAAGTCCGCAAACGCCCGAACTTGGAAAGTGAAATATACGTTAGCAAAGCTACCAAAGAATTGGCCATATCTATGAGGGTCCCTTTAGGTGAATGGGTGGTTATTAAGACAATATGGGGCGCCTGGTTGATTGGATATGTGGAAGAGTACCGGAAACAGTATTGTATAGTTCGGACAGCTAATGGTTATCAAGAATGCGGACGAATCGAAAACGCGTATCCCGCTGCCATTGTACTGGATGATGAGGATATCAGATACATGAAGGAGCTTGCTCTAACGACTTGGGACGAAGAATGGTTTGATTATCTTTGCGAAAAACAGAAAGGGATGATTGTTTGAAAGATCAAGCAGTTCTTATGTACGTGAAAGATGAAACTTTGTATCCAGTAGCTCTAACAGAAGAGCAACAATATATGCTGCAGATGACAGTGAAGTTGTTTAGTCCATTAACCATAGTCCAGGATCATCCTCAAGGAAAAGCTTGTAACCTGTTACCTTTAGATACGGAGCGGTCATCATGAGTCAAAAAGCATGGATTCATCCAAGCCAAGAACAAGCCTATTTGAACGGTGAACGAATTATTGTCTCCACTGAAAAGTTAGCTTTAGAAAACAAGCCAGTCATGGTGAAAAATGTAGAGCCTTATAACAATCGTCAACTTGTTACGGCGGTGAAAGCAAAATGAAAAAAGGTGATCAGCTGCAAGTCAATGCAACGGTCCAGAAAGTGAAGAATGATGTTCCAACGGTGCTGGAGATCGAAGGCAAGCGTTATGTGTACGAACCTAAAACACAACGGAAGTGACGTAATAGAACGATATTGCGAAGGAAGGAGGGAGAAAATGGCTAGGTCACCTTTAATTTGGTTCGGTGGCAAGGGGAAGGTTGCGAAACACATAATCAGTCGAATGCCACCACATAAATGCTATGTAGACCTATTCGGTGGTGCAGCTCACGTAATAGCTAATAAACCACCCATAACAAATGAAGTTTATAACGATATAGATGGAGATGTAGTTAATTTTCTCCTTGTGGCCAGAAACCAACCAAAACAATTAAAGGAAGCTTGCGAAAGTTTACCTTATAGTCGAGCGCTTTATGAAAAGTGGAAAAGAGAAAGTCCTCCTGGAGATGATTTTGAAAAGGCCGTTAGATTCTTTTATTTGAATAGATCAGGGATAGCAAAAGGAAATGCTGAAGCTGCCTTTTCTTCAAGTACAGGGTGGAGACATAGCAGGGAGCATAATACAGCTAGAACGTACCAATCAGCTTGTAAGGCAATTGAAGGATTTGCAAATCGTATGAAAACAGTAATGATTGATAACCGAGATTTTAGAGAGGTTGTAAGAGTGTATGATTCTCCAACCACCCTGTTTTATGTAGATCCACCATATGTAGATCGAGAAAAGTATTATGCGCTTACGGATCAAGATAAAGGAGAACCGTTGAAACTCCATAAAGACTTGGCCACCTTAATGAACAACATTCAGGGTAAAGCAATTATTTCCTACTACGACCATCCATTACTTGATGAATATTACTCGAGCTGGACTAAGGAAACATATAAAGCTGGTAGGCAAGTAGTAAATGGAAATAACAACTCTGCTGATGAATTGCTTTTTATGAATTTTGAAGTGGACCAACTAAGTTTATTTTAATGCGTAGTCCGATCAAAATGCGAAGGAGCATTCCAATGCTTATCTTCATTATCAAATTCATATACGTGTGGATTATGCTGGACGTCTTAATTGTTTATTGTCTTTGGAACAGAAAACAGGAGGGATAAATTCTTATGGCAAAATGCGATACCTGCAAAAAAGAAATGACAAAAGCAACTGGCTGTATAGCCTTACCTGTGAAAAGTAACGGTAAAGAGTATAAACAAATTAAGTTCGGTGATGAAGTATTTGATTATCCAGCCAAGTGTCCTGATTGTGCGGTGAATAAAGGAGAGTATCATCATCCTGGATGCGATGTAGAAAGATGCCCGGTTTGTGAAGGTCAGATTATCAGCTGCGGCTGTGAAGATTAAAGGAGGAAGGATAAACAAATGAAGAAATTTCATATCAGCGATATTTTAACCATCCAAACAGGCAAAATGTTATCCATTCGAAATATGGAAGGTGTCTATGACATTCTTAATTACATGACTGAAGATAGTTTGCACACACACCAAATCCCACGCGCTTTGGACGAGTGCCAGCCTTATATCAAAGAACAGTTCCCTGAATTTGAAGAGATAGATTTGTCTGATGTCGATGATTCATCGTTACTTGCTCGTATGGAAGAAGTGGAAAAAGAGTATGGGAGCTACTTCGAAGTAGAACGTTTACCTGAAGGAAAGCACGAAAGAATTCATCCAGTTGCTGAAGCAATGATGAGTGGGAGGGTTAAAGAATGAGTCAAGATATGGAAAGCTTATTTTATCAACGTACACGCCTTCAGGAAGAAAACAAGCGATTAACTGAAGAGAACGCGCGTCTCAAACAGCAGGTCCGTGATTATGAAGAAGAGGCTTATATACCACTAGCTGGTAAGAGAATAGCAAAATTGAAACATCTATTGGAGCCTCCTGAATATGACGAAATGGGACGCCGCTTCGAACTGGAGGAAAAGTAATTGATTGATGTTAAAGTTTTGAATCAAATCACAGACCTGGAGAAAAAGAATTGCAAGAGCTGCACGAAGACTGTGGGAGCAAGTCATGCGAATGGTGCTCAAAAAATCTGTAAAGAATGTCCGATCGGAAAGAAGATTAGAAAACTTGGTACGAAACTTGAAATCACAAGAGCAGATAAAGTGTTAAGTAAAGGGGAGAGCATGACGTTTACAGACGTCTGCTTCCTTCTTGAACAAAACGTCCAAATGAAAAGGATTTACTCAGCATTAGGATTTAGGAAAGGCGAGTATGAAACCTACATGAGACGTCACGGTGTAGATCCCAGGGGTAATCCATTAAGGAAGGCGGCTACGAAATGAACAAAATGAAAGCTCATTCCGATTTATTAGACCTTTTGCATCAAACTTATAAGCAGAAGAACCAAGACTATGGAGATAGCTTCGGTAAACAGTTTGGAGAATATGGAGAGATATCCTCTGCCATTCGACTGGAAGATAAACTTAACCGCTTCAAGTCATTAATAAATAGTAAGGCTGCTGTCAAAGATGAGAGCAAAGAAGATACTCTTTTAGACTTAGCCAATTATGCTGTCATGACAGTAATTGAATTAAAGAAACGTTCTGAGAAAGATACTGAAGTAGCTGGTGATTCAATAGGAGTCGCTCTTGATAAAACAAAGGAGATGGTAAGATGCCGTTAGAATATGGAACAGGCAAGATGCCGGTTGGATATAACAATTGCGAAGCAGTTACTATGACTCTTGAACGTTATGAAGATATGAAAGAGGAATTGAAAGAATATGAGGATATACTGCAAAGATTTTTCACGGTAACTGAAAAAGAAGATCATGTCTCAGTAATCGTTCACCTGGATGAAATTGAGAAGTGGTCTAAGAAAACCCATGCAAGATTCTATTATCCTAATAGCAAACAAGTCGAATCAGTTGCTTATGTGGGTGTGAATCCTAATGGACCAAAGTAAACGTGAAGAGATCATCGATGAGTTAGCCTGGCGTGGGAGATGGAATCGAGAAGTGTATGAAAAAATGAGTGATGATGAGCTAATCAAATACAAGGAGCGGCTGGATGCTGGACACTAGTCCTCGTGATAAGAATAGAGACTACATCCAAGAATACTTAACAGAGATCAAAAGATACCAGAAGGCAATCGATCGTGTTCCAGACCAGATGCGAGTGAAGCTCATCGAATTAAAATCCAAACAACTATATTTCATTGGAGAGTTAGCTGCTGAGTTTGCTGGCCAGTACAAAGAGATCTATGCAGCTCGTAAGCAAATTTATAATGAAGCATACCTTGAAGCTGAGAAGTATAAACAACAAAAGGCAGAATTAGCTGTAATTGAATTGAGAAAGACAGAAGCGGATTACTTCAGAAGCTGGAAGCGTTGGCAGAATGCAACTGAAACAGTACGAGAAGAGATTAACTCGTTGAAGTATAGAGTAAGGCAAGACATTGCTGATGGAAACAGACAGGGTTAAAAGGAGGAAGAGATGAGCTATAAAATTGAGCCAAAGAAGATTACATTTAAGAAAACAGAATATGAATGGTTCAACTACCATGAAACACTTCGAGAGATAGCAAGGTTGCGAGAACAGATTGAAACTCCATTCGATGAGGATCCCGAAGATAAAACAATTGTCAAAGGTGCTAACTCAGCTAAGAACCCTGGAGATCCAACAGGAAGGATTGTAACAAGACTCACAACAAACAAGCAGCTGAAGTATTTAACTGAGGTGGCTGATGCAATCAATCGAGTCTATAGTGCATTACCTGATACTCATAAGAGGTTAGCTAAGCTTAGGTATTGGTCAAAGACTAAGGATCTAACATGGGATGGTATTGCTAGAGAGCTGAACATAAGCCGAAGGCAAGCATTCTACTGGAGAGACGAGATAGTATTGACCACCATTGATGAATTAGGATGGAGATAAGTTTGCACTATCTTTGCACTTTTGGGTCGATAGAACGTGGTAATATAGTATCGTAGGAAAACTGAAACTTTCTCAAAGCCACTTATCGTATGATGCGACGATGAGTGGCTTTTTATATATCCTCGTAGCTCAAATGGTAGAGCGCTACAATGTTAATGTAGTCGTTGCAGGTTCAATGCCTGCCGAGGGTGCTTCGGATTAAAGGGACATTATCTTCTCAATGATTTAGTTACCAGGCTAACAGAGTCTTGTGATAAGGATTGCACAGGGGTGGGAGTGTAGAGGAGATCAACAGAGTAATGAGGTGTGAGCAATGACTACATTCATGCTTGGTCTAATTAACATCGTTAGTCCAACAGGTAGATACCACACAAACAAAAGGTATAGGAAGCTGAAGAACTAATGGCTGAATATAAAACCAAAGAACAGAAGCGCAAGTTCTATAAGTCACATGCTTGGCAAGAGGTAAGGCAAAGAGTCTTGATCCGTGACAACTATGAGTGTCAGGAATGTAAACGTCAAGGCAAAGTCTATACCGATTACCATGATCCAAATAAGCATAAGCGATTAGATGTTGACCACATCAAAGAGATCTACACACATCCTCATCTTGCATTGAATGAAGATAACTGTGAGACCTTATGTGTTCGATGCCATAATGATAAACATGATCGGTTCTGGTTGAGAAAGAAACAAGCTAAGTGGGATGATGAGAAATGGTGACACCCCCCCATCAAAAATTTCCAAAAATATTTTAAGTCTAGGGAACGGGGAGGGGGGTCGATTTCCCAGATTTATACCCCTATTTGCGCGATAATAACTAATTGGAAATAACTTGAAATAGAAGGGAGGGAGATTGATGGCCAAAATCAAACGATCTACTTTGAGGAAAAGAATTGAAAAGGATCTGAATGAACAGCTTGAAGGGAAGACAATTCAAGGGAATCATTACAGTGATCTGATTCAAGACTACCTTTCTCTTTGGGATTTGAAGTGTAACTTGGTTGATGACATCGAAGACAACGGAATTAAGGTGTCGGGGATGCATGGCCCGAAATCAAACCCCTCCATAAACGACCTTCACAAAACCAATGATCGGATGCTGAAGATCTTGGATGCTCTTGGCTTAAAGGCTGCACCTGCTGAAAGTGAAACTCAGGAAAAAAATACGCGCTCTAAAGCTGACTTGATATGATCAAGAACAAATACGTTGAAGCTTACATCCGGCAGTACCGATCTGGGAAGATCAAGTTGAACAAAGAGCGCATTCAACTGATCGAGTATTTAGAAAACCAGGTGCTATCTCGGGAGGATGTATACTTCGATGATGTTCAAATTGAGAATTGCATCAAGTTTGCGGAGAAGTGGTACTTCCCTCTTGAAGACTTCCAGAAGTTCGTTGTGGCTTTTATCTTCTTGTTTTATAAGAATACGGACCGAAACTACTTTCGAAAGTTCCTGATCATGATGGGACGTGGTGGAGGGAAGAACGGTTTGATTACTGTTGTTACTCACTACCTGTCCAGTGAACTTCATAATATTTCTCGATACAATGTCTCAATTGTGGCTAACTCAGAGGATCAGGCGAAGACGTCTTTTACTGAGATGTATGACACGATTGAAGCTCACGAAGTACTGGAAGAGCTGTTCTACAAAACAAAAGTGGAGATCAAGAACAATGCAACCAAAAGTATCGTCAAGTACCGCACGTCTAATGCGAGTACAAAGGACGGTCTTCGAGATGGTTGTGTGATTTATGATGAGATCCACCAATATGAAACGAACGAAGTGGTTCGTGTATTCTCTAGTGGCCTTGGTAAAGTCAAGAATCCTAGAGAATTTTTTATTGGCACGGATGGATATGTCAGGGAAGGTTTCCTCGACAAGATGAAAGAACGTGCTCAAAACATCCTGGATGGAAAAGAGACGAATGACTCTCTCTTTCCGTTCATCTGTAAGCTTGACGATGAGGAAGAAGTCAAGGAGAAGAGCAACTGGGAAAAAGCGAATCCGATGTTCTGTGAACCAAGAAGTGATTATGCGGAAGAGCTGTTCTACATCGTGCAGGAAGAATATCAGGACCTGGCGAACGATCCGTCAAACCGTGAAGAATTTATGACCAAGCGTATGAATCTCCCTGAAGTGGATCTTGCTAAGACGGTAGCAGCATGGGAAGACATTCTTGCTACGAATCGACCTTTTCCAGAGTTGGAGCATCGTACTTGTGTGGGCGGTTTAGACTTCGCCAGTATCAAGGACTTCGCAGCTGTCGGTATTTTATTTAAAGATGGCGAGGATTACGTCTGGAAGACTCATTCTTATGTGCGTAAAGGCTTTCTGGACAAAGTGAATCTGAAAGCGCCGATCCGTGAGTGGGAAGAAAAAGGACTTCTCACCATTGTTGATGAGCCAGTCATTGATATTAAACATATCGTGAATTGGTTTGTAGACATGAGAGAGAAGTACGGACTTACAAAAATCATTGCGGATACTTTCCGTCTCGACCTTGTTAAAACAGCTCTTGAAGCGGAAGGGTTCGAGCTTGAATATATTCGAAATCCGAAAGCGATTCACTCTCTTCTAGCTCCACGAGTAGAGACGATGTTTGCTAAACATAACATCATCTTTGACGATAATCCGTTGATGCGCTGGTACACCAACAACGTGTATGTCCGAATTAAAAAGGACGGCAATAAGGAGTACTTGAAAAAGGATGAGTTCAGGCGCAAGACGGACGGGTTTCAAGCTTTCATTCATGCGTTATGGAAAGCCGATGATGTACTGGAAGAGGATGTCGATTTCTACTTAGCAGATATTTCTTTTTAGGGGGTGAGAAAGTTTGGGATTATTAGATTTCTTTAGTAAGAGTAAAGAGCTCGACTTCATGATGGATTTGGAACTGCTTGAAGAAGCATCGACTCGAACGCATATGAAGCGGCTGGCTATTCAAACTTGCGTAAACATGATTGCAAGAACTATTAGTCAATCTGAGTTTAGAGTCAAAAAGGACCGGAAGACAATCAAAGATGAAATGTATTACCGGTTCAATGTGCGACCGAATCCGAATATGAGCGCCAGTGTATTTTGGCAAAAGGTGATTAACAAGCTGGTCTATGACAATGAGTGTTTAATCATACAGTCAGATACTCAAGATCTTCTGGTTGCGGATGACTTTATAAGAAACGAGTATGGATTAGTCGAGGACATCTTCACAGGTGTCACAGTCAAAAACTATACCTATAGCCGACCATTTAAAATGCAGGACGTTATTTACTTGGAATATGCAAATGAAAATCTTGCGAAGCTTATTGATGGTTTGTACGCCGATTACGGTGAAGTGTTCGGTCGAATGGTTGAATTCCAGAAGCGGAAAAACCAGATTCGTGCCACGGTAGATATCGAAAGTATTGGTATGAAAGATGAAGAGTCGAGATCAAGACTTCAAAACTTTATCGATCGAATGTATAAAGCCATCTCTGATAAGTCAGTGGCCATCGTACCGCAACAAAAAGGATTCACATACAACGAACAATCGAATGCTATTCAGGGTGAAAGCGTCGATGAAATCAATAAAGTAACAAATGGGTTTCTGGATCACGTAGCCATTGCGCTCGGAATACCTCCGGCGCTCATCCATGGAGAAATGGCTGATGTTGAAAAACAGACCCGAAACTATATGACCTTCTGTATCGATCCCCTGAATAAAAAGATTGCGGATGAACTGAATGCGAAGCTCTTTACAAAGAAGGAGTTCTTGGAAGGGAAGCGGATGGATATTCGTCGCATCTCTTACAGCAACTTGTTTGATCTTGCTTCCAGCATAGATAAGCTGGTTGCATCAGGAACCTTTACAGGTAATGAAGTACGTGAAGAGGCAGGCTTTGAACCATCCAGCGATCCAATGCTTGATAAACATATCATCACGAAGAACTATCAAGAGATGAAGACACTTAAAGGGGGTGAGAACGAGTGACAAAAGAACTCAAAGATCAAGTCATGAACATGATGACGAAGAAAACAGATATCCGTTTTGAAGCAAAGGAAGACGGTAAGGAATATTCCTTATATATTTACGGTCCTATTGGTGGATTCTTTTTCAGTGAAAACAATGCAGATAGCCTTCGTCGTAAATTGAACGGGGTTGATGCTGAGAAAATCCATGTTCACATTAATTCTCCAGGAGGATCCGCATTCGAAGGAGTGGCCATCGGCAATTTGCTAAAGAGTCATAAAGCTGAAATTGTTGTTCACATCGATGGTATAGCGGCAAGTGCAGCGTCTGTCATTGCCATGGCAGGGGATCAAATCATTATGCCTGAAAACACGATGATGATGATTCATAGAGCTTCTACCTTTGGCTTTGGGAATGCAGCTGCCTTCGATAAGACAGCGACTACACTACGTAAGATTGATACAGCCCTTGCCGCCTCCTACAAGAAACGTTTTGTCGGAGAAGAAGAAGAGCTGGAGCAGTTGCTTGATGATGAAACGTTTATGACAGCTGATGAAGCGGTCGCGTTTGGTCTTGCTGATGTCGTAGGAGAAGAGATTGAGATTCAGGAATTAGAAGACGTTGACGACGATGAGGATGAAGAAGAAGAGGAATATGAGAACTTCAAAGACAAACTCATTGCTAAGTATTCAGCGAATGCTAAGCCACAAGTGAATAAAGAACCAAAACCTGAGCCTACTCCGGAACCTGTTGCCAAAACACAGAATCTGAGTAAGCTCTTTTTAAATCTAACTAAAAACGGAGGTTTGTAAAATGCCGATTAAATTTACCAATTTCGAAGAGAAGAAAGCTGCTTTTGCTGCAGCTGTACAAGAAGGCGACGAAAACGCACAGTCTGAGGCTTTAAATGCAATGATGGAGGCGTTGGCTGATGATGTTCAAAACGACATCATGAGCAATGTAAACACTCAAATTTCTGACCGTTCCATTCTACAATCCAGAGGTCAAAATGTACTAACTAGTCAAGAGATGGAATTCTTTAACGCTGTTGTGGAAGATGGTGGTTTTAAAGATACTGAAACACTTCCAAAAGAAACCCAGGAACGTGTTTTTGAAGATTTAGTTTCCACTCACCCGATCTTACAACAGTTAGGGCTTCAGAATTTAGGGGCAGTTACAGAATTTATTTATGGAGATCCTGAAGGTGCTGCTGTATGGGGACCTTTATTTGATGGAATCAAAGGGCAATTAAATGCGACTTTCCGCAAAGAATCAATCAGCCAACTCAAATTAACAGCTTTCATCCCACTGGCCAATGACATGCTTAAACTTGGACCTGTATGGATTGAACGTTATGTCCGTACTATGATTACAGAAGCTATGGCAGTCGGTTTGGAAAAAGGTTTTGTAGCTGGTACAGGTAAAAATCAACCAATTGGCTTGCTTAAAGACCCTGCTGGTAGTGTTGTGGACGGTGTCTACCCTGACAAAACATCTGCTGGAACTCTAACATTCGAGCCAGGTCGTACTACAATCAATGAATTGGAAGGTGTTGTGTCATTACTTGCTAAGAAGTTAAAAGGTGATGGTACAGATGCAGACGAACCAAAGAAAATTGCTGGTAAAGTTGTAATGGTTACAAACCCATTTGATACTTTTAAAGTACAAGCTGCCGCAACAACTCAAAATGCTAACGGTGTTTATGTTACAAATCTTCCATTCAACCCGATTATGAGCGAATCTGTATTCGTACCGCAAGGTAAAGCAGTTTTCTTTGTTAGAGGCGAATATATTGCAGCTATGGGTGGGACTGAACCTATCAAGAAGTTTGAAGAAACAATGGCTATGGAAGATGCTACTCTTTACATTGCTAAACAATTTGCCACAGGTAAACCGAAAGATAAATATACTTCTCAAGTGTATGATCTTTCTCTTAATAGCGATTCAACTACCACAACAACTACTTCCGCCTAAAGGGGATGATGTGATTGGATCAAATCACACCAACAATTTTGTTTGAGTTTAAAGAGCGGATGCACATCTCCCATGGTAGTGAAGATAGAAACTTAGAAAGTTTATTAAAATCTTCATTGGCAGCCATTAAAGCGAAGTGTGGGGAGTTCTCTATAGATGAGAACGATAGAGCAAAAGAGTTAGTATTCGAACGGGCGCGATACGCATACAACGACGCGCTCGAATACTTCGATACTAACTTCTTGCATGAAATTACTTCTCTAGGGCTGGACATTGAGTTTGCAAAAGAAGGTGATACGGATGCGGGAGTTTAAATATAAGCCTCCAAGAGTCCATTCAGGGGAGCTCCGCACTCCGGTTGCTTTTTATAAGTTTGTTCCGAAAGAAGGACCTGAACCTGGACAACAGGAAAAGGAAACGATCTATCAATGTTGGGCGAAAATTGATGAGGTGTGGATGCGTGATCTGGAACAAGCAAAAGCAAATGGAACACTTTCAGACATCACCATTGTGATTCGAGACCCGCATGAAGATTTTACACCCTCCAACAAACATTTCATCTCCATCGATGCCAGAGGCTACGAAGGGCAAAGGTATAACGTGAAAAGCGTTCAACCAAACCTTCAAGATCCGCGATTCATGAATGTGATCGCTGAGGTGGTCTCATGAGTGTGGAAATTAAAGGGCTAAGTCAGCTGACGAAAAAGCTTGATCAAGCCTACGGACCTGAGAGAATGAAAAAGCTTACGGACAAAGCATTGATTTTAGGTGCTGAAGCTTTCATGAAAATAATGAAAGAAGAATTCGAGAACTTCAAAGATACCGGAGCTTCAATCGATGAGATGACTAGGTCTGAACCTATGACCATTGCTGGGAAGCGGACGGTAAAGATCTATTGGAAGGGCCCTAAAAATAGATTTCGAATCATTCACCTAAATGAATTCGGCACAGTTAAAAATCCGAATCCAGCGGGTAAAGGAGCCATTGCCCGATCATTAAAAGCGGCTGAAAAGGTTTATCAAGAAACTCTTCGTCAAGTTTTGATGAGGGGGTAGCAAAATGTTAAATCAAATCTATGAAGCGATGATGGCAGATAGTTATATAAGCGGACAGGCTTCCGGCCGCATTAAATTTTATGAGTATCCTGAAACGGGGAGTGTGACAGCTCCATATGTAGTCATTGACCCGTTGGCTCCTGCCAGTGCTTCTGACTTTGCAGATAATACCTGGTTAACGGATGAATACCTTTATCAGATTGATGTCTGGACAAAAGACAGGGAGATAACCGATAAACTATCCAAGCGAATCCGCAAAGTTTTATGGGAGATTGGCCTTTATGAAAAAAGAGGTCAAGGGGTAGATGAATGGGATGAAGATACAGGGATATTCAGAATTGCACGAAGGTATGAAGGAAAAGCCTATAACGAAAATATAGAGGAGTGAATCACAAATGCCAGAAAAAAATTACAAAGCCAGTGTTGGTGTTACAGAATTTTGGTATGGAGTACTCGATCCAGCTAGTGGATCCATTATCACCGGTGCTCCGACACGAGTGAAGTTTCTTCAAAACATCACGGTGGAGATGCCTCAAGAAGCTGTACGAGCATATGGTGATAACAAGACAGCTGAAATTGCGGTTTCCAGTGGGAATACGACAGTTACATCAGCGTTCCATAAGATTCCGAAAGAAGATAAAGAAATCTTGTTTGGATTAGAAAGCGTGGATGGGCTAACAGCATACGGTTCAACCGATACACCTCCTTACGTAGCGGTCATTTTCTGCAAAACGCATAATGATGGCAGCAAGGAATGGGTAGGCCTAGTTCAGGGGATGTTCATGCGTCCGAATATTAGTGGTCAAACCAAAGAGGATGGGGTTGAATTCGCTAATGAAGAAGTTACGGCTGAATTTATGGAACGTGAAGTGGACGGTTTTACTGATGAAAAGACTGCCCTCTTCGGAGAAGATGACAAAGGCACTACAGCAACTAGGGACGCTCTTTTCCAAGCCGTATTCGGTCAACCATTCCCTACTACTACAACAACAACTACAACCTCCGCCTAAAGGTAGATCATGAAGTTTATTCTTTGCCAGCCGGCCATTAAACGCTTTGAGTGGGAACTAGAAGTTTGTTTAACCAGGCTAAAGAAGCTAGGTATACATGAGATTGTCCTGCTGTTTTCACGGCAGGATGATCGGGTGCCTAGGTATATGCAGGAGAAATATTCGGTAGAGGTCCATGTTTATGAAGATCAAAGAAAAGACAGATCTTATATCCCTTCCATCAAGCCTTATTTATGGATGAAGTATCTGCAAGAAGACCCATCAAGGCAGCGGGGAACTTATTTTTATTTGGACAGTGATGTTTTATTAAGAGAGATTTCTAACATTCAACCAACAGAACACAGCTGGATAGCTTCAGCATGTGAAAGCTATTTGAGTGTCAGATACATTGACTCTAAAGGAAATGACCTTATGGAGCGGATGTGTAATCGAATAGGAATTGATCCAGAACTAATCCGCGAAAAGCAACCAATAGGTGGAGCTCAGTGGATAATTAAGAATCCATCAGTTCAATATTGGAGCAAAGTCTATACGGATTCTGTGATGCTTTTTCAGTTTCTGGATAGTGTAGAACAGGAGTATAGAGAAAAACATAAACCTTCTTATACACCGATTCAAAAGTGGACAGCGGAAATGTGGGCGCAGCTATGGAATGTATATCATTTTGGTATTAATGTGGAAACTCCTGAATCCATGAATTTTTGTTGGCCGACGGATGCAGTGGAGAAGTATCATCACACAAACATATATCATAATGCTGGGGTCATTGATGATAACCAGGCTCTTTTTTTTAAGGGGAAATACATTAACAAAACGCCTATCGGTGAAAATTTTGATTATGTAGATAGTGAAAAAGCTTCAATAGAGTACGTGCACGCCATTCAAGAGGTAGCAGAGGAGGAAATGAAAATGGCTAAGAAAGCTAAGTATGAAGTGATTGAAAGCTTCCGTGACCTGGAAGAAGACAAGGAATACTTTGAAGGCGATCGTTTCCCGAAACCTGCAAATAAGAAAGTTTCTGAGGAAAGACTGAATGAGTTGTCTTCATCGAACAATAAAGCTGGACGTCCGTTGATTAAGAAAATTGAGGATTCTAAGTAAGAAGTAGGGAGCGATTCCCTGCTTTTTTTATATCCAATTATAGAAAGGAAGATTGTTAATGGCAGATTTAAAGCGAAACATGATCGAACTTGTAACAGATGTGAAAGAAGGAGAAATTATTACTCAGACCTATTGGACTTCTCCGTTCCTCCCTATGAAAGTCGTTTTAGAAGCAAATGACATTGCAGCTCAAATTGACAAACTGGAGACAGACGATATTGAACAGCAGAAAGAAACCTTCGATCAACTATCTTCCTTCGTGGCAGATGTTTTGTATAACAAGCAATTTACAAAGCAAGAACTCCAAGACGGACTTCATGCCCCTCAAGCATTAAATGCATTATATGATCAAATTATTTTCATCACCCGTGGAAAACAGAGCGATGAAACAAAAAAGTTCCTGGAGAAGAAGAGTTAACGAACGAAGACTTTTCTCATAAGAAACAAAAAGAATACCTAGACAAAATTGTTCTTAGTTGGATGGAAACGGGGAAGAGTGCTCAAGAAATTTTAGATATGCCTTTTTCCTATGTTGTAGACATCTTAGCGGAGAAAAATAAACCGAAAGAAGTTCAGTCCCTCATTGCTGCTTTCGGTGGTTAATCAAAGGGAGAAAGGAGGGAAACCATGGCTGAAAGAATTGAAGGTCTAAGTATAGGGCTTGATTTAGAAAGTGCTGGTCTCAGTCGATCGCTTACGAGTCTAAAGCGTGAATTGAAGACGGTTGATTCAGAAATGAAAAAGAACATGTCTTCTTTTGACCGTAGTGACAAATCCGTGCAGAAGTATGAAACTCGCATTCAAGGACTGAATAAGAAATTAAATGTGCAGAAACAAACGGTCGATGCTGCTGAACGCAAGATGAATGAAATGACAGAGCAGTACGGCGAGAATTCAGCAAAGGCTCAACGGGCAACAAAAGAATATAACGACCAGGTTGCCGCGTTAAGAAATCTTGATCGATATACCAAGAATGCAACAGACGAACTCGAACAAATGCGTAAAGAACAAGAAAAAGCAAATAGCGCATTTGGTAAGGCGTCTCAAGGTCTAAGTACATTCTCTGATAGAACAGATAAAATAAGTAAGAACCTAGGCACTGCTGGGAAAACCATGACGTTAGGTATGACAGTTCCTTTAGCTGGTTTAGGAGCTGCAGCTATTAAAACGGGGATGGAATTTGAAGCGGCTATGAGTGAGGTAAAAGCCATATCCGGTGCTTCTTCTGAAGACATGGTGAAATTAGAGAAAAAAGCCAGAGAAATGGGAGCAACGACGAAATACTCTGCATCTGAAGCAGCGAACGCTATGAAATTCATGGGGCTTGCTGGATGGGATGCACAACAATCCATTGATGGATTGGATGGAGTCATGAACTTGGCAGCTGCCTCTGGAGAAGATCTGGGAGCGGTCAGTGACATCTTGACGGATGGACTTTCTGCATTTGGTATGAAAGCAAAAGATGCTGGGCGATTTGCAGACGTATTAGCTGCTGCTTCTTCTAATGCGAATACAACAGTTGCTGGTCTAGGTAAAGCGTTTGAATATGTTGCACCAGTTGCTGGGTCTTTAGGGTTTACGATAGAAGATACGGCCCATGCGATCGGCATTATGTCCAATGCGGGCATCAAGGGTGAGAAAGCAGGTACTGCCCTCCGGTCTATGATGACAAACCTTGCTAAACCAACCGGCGCAATGGAAGCGAAGATGAAGGAACTAGGTATTTCATTGACAGATAGTGAAGGAAACATGTTGACCTTTGAAGAGGTCATGGGAGACCTTAGAACTTCTTTCGCAGATTTGAGTGAGAAACAGAAAGCTAGTGCCGCGGCTACATTGTTTGGTAAGGAAGCTATGTCTGGTGCCTTGAGTATCATTAATGCCTCTGAATCTGATTATAAAGATCTTGCTGCATCTATAGGCGCATCCGAGGGTGCGGCTAAAGACATGGCCGATACCATGAATGATAATGCCAAAGGTAAACTAAAAGAAATGCAATCCGCATTACAAGAGTTAGGTATTATAGCTGCTGAACATCTTCTCCCTCCTTTGACTTCCGTAATCGAGGGGGCAACAGAACTAGCTCAGAAGTTTGGTAAATTGCCTGAAGGAACTCAAAAGACCATTATAGCCGTGGGAGCTCTTGCGACTGTTCTGGGTCCATTGTCTTTAGCGTTTAGTGGTGTATTTAGAGGTATATCCTTAATGACCGGTGGCTTAGGTAAGATCGTAGGGAAATTAGGAGCGGCAAAGGTTTCATCAAGTATAGCCGGAAAAGCATTAGGTTCATTCGGAGGTGCAGCAAGTAAATCTGGAACGAAGGCCTTAACTACAGCTGGATCATTCGGTAAAGCAGCTGGTTCTCTAACTAAAGTAGGGAAGGTCGCTGGTATTGCCCGTCTTGGTCTTGCTGGATTAGGTGGACCGATGGGGTTATTAGCTACCATAGCAATCCCTGAATTAATCAAAGGTGGAGTAAAACTAGTCAAGCACCTGAGAGAAGACAGCATTCCAGCAGTCGAAGGATTTGGTAGTGAAGTCAGTAAATCAACTGAAAAAGCTGTTCTCTCCTACAAAGACCTGAATGATAAGGCTACAACAGAATTGAATGAGCTGTTTTGGTCTGGTCAGACAATTACTCAAGAAGGATCGGCGGAGTTGGTTAGCACATTTGAAAAAATGGGAAGCCAAATATCAAGTTCTTTAGATAAGGAGTTTAATGAGAGTTATAAAACTTTATCAAGCTTCTTGGTCAATTCTAAGAACTTATCCAAGCAAGAACAGGAAAATATCCTTCAGAACTTGAAAGAGGGTAACACTAAGCAAAAAGCGGAGCTTCAAGCAAAAGAAGATCGGATCTTAGAGATTATGAATACGGCAAAGAAAGAGAAACGAGCATTAAAAGAATCTGAAAAAGCTGAGATCGGTAGACTTCAAGAAGAAATGAAATACACTGCCATAGAAACCATGTCTCAATCTGAGAAAGAGCAAAAGGCTATATTGGAGAAGCTCAAAAACGAGGCTTCGACGATTACTGCAAGACAAGCGGCGGATACTGTGAAAAATAGCTTGAAAGCTAAAGACGGATCTGTTAAAGAAGCCAAGGAGAAGTATAAAAAAGTAAAAGAAGCAGCAGAACGTGAGAGAGACGAAACAGGTTCAATTTCCAAAGAAGAAGCTTCGGCAATCATTAAAGAAGCTGAGCGCCAACGTGACGAAAGCATAGATAAAGCAGAAAACATGCATGAAAATGTAGTCAAGCAAGCGAAGAAACAAGCAGAAGGGCAAGTAGATCAAATCGACTGGGCTTCTGGTGAAATTCTTTCTAAATGGGATAAGTTGGTTCGTGGTGTGCGTAGACGAGTAAACGCAGTTCTGCTTGGTGTGAACTGGATCTTAGACAAGATAGGCTTGCCGAATATTCCTTTATGGCCGGCTCCGGAGTATGCGAAAGGTACAGATCGAAGCGGACACCCTGGTGGGCCTGCGATTGTAGGTGAAAAAGGTAGAGAGCTTGCTCACATTCCAGGAGTAGGTACAACCATGGTAGGTACACGTGGTCCTGAAATGATTAATCTTCCTAAAGGATCTGCGGTACTGCCTAATAAAGAAACGGAACGCACGCTTAAAAGCTACGGTTTTCCGGGATATGCCGGTGGTATTGGAGATTTCTTTGAAGCTGTATTTTCGGCACCAAAGAAATTAATAGAGTCAGCGTGGAATAAATTTGCACCAAGTCCGCCTGATGTAGGTGGAAGCCTTGAAGATATCATGACAGGATCCTATAAACACCTTAAAAGTAAAGCTTCTTCCTACCTCTTGGATAAACTTAAGGGGATGTTTGGTAGTGGAGGATTCTCTAAAGGTGGTTTCGGACCTCCTTTCCGTCGAACATCCAGAGCAGGATGGCGTGTCCACCCTATATTTGGAACCAGACGCTTTCATGCTGGTGATGACTGGGGTGCTCCTGCTGGAACTCCGATCCCTTCCAAGTCTAGCGGTATAGTTACCTTCTCAGGCTATAATTCAGCTCGAGGGAATTATGTGAAAGTGAAGTCCGGGGCATATGACTTCATCTACCAACATAATAGCCGTAACTATGTAAGTAAAGGCGATATGGTAAGACAAGGACAAACCATCGGTACTGTAGGTAGTACAGGGCATTCAACCGGCCCACACCTTCACTTTGAGGTTAAGAAGAATGGAGCATTTGTTCCTCCTTCTGCTTTAGGTTTTAAAACAGGAGGGCGTGTAGGATCCCATGGGTTCTACGAATTGGCAGAAGAGGGTTATCCAGAATGGGTTATACCAACGGCACCTTCTCGACGTTCTGAAGCTCAAAAACTTCTAGCCTTAGCAGGAAGGGAAATCGAAGGTAAAAATAAACGCCCACACCAATTCAGACAGCCTAGATCAACGAGTAATAATGACTCATACATTACTCAAGTCATCGAAAAGATGGAGATGCAATTATCAGAAACTCAAAGTATCGTTACGCTACTCACTCAGTTATTGATGAAGGATTCAAACATTTATCTTTCAGGTAAAAAAGTAAGCGATCAACTTGAGCCGTACATCACCAATAAACAAAAAGACAACAAGGAAGTGAGGGATCTCTTTGCCACGTAAATCATTTACATTCAATGGCGTTCGAAAGCCTTGGCTTCATATGACGCGGGGCAGGACGAAACCTCCGTTTGCTCCAATAAGACGTGAGACCTTAGAGGTCCCTGGAATGCCAGGGGCTTATCTTCGGTCATCCGAAACGGAACCCCTTATATTCGATCAGCCGATTGCATTTAAAGCTAAAGATGATGAAGAAGCTTTACAATATAAAGACGAACTTTCTTCATGGCTTATCACTGAAGAGGCAGCTCCTCTTGAGTTTGATGATGAACCTGGACGCACTTACTATGCGGTCGTATTGAATACGATTGATGATCTTAGCAAGATTGCTGATCTTCGAGAAGGAACCATCCATTTTGCCTGCTATAACCCGTATAGTTATGGAGAGCAGGATATCAAAGACTTCGAAGGTGATGCGCTGACCTTAAATAATCCAGGAACTGCAGAATCGAAACCAAGATTCGAAATCGATGTACTGGAAGATGTAACCCACATCGACCTGGTGAAAAAGCTGGATGATGACATTGAGTTCATTCGTCTTGGACGTCCTCCATTAGCTTCTGAAACGGAGTACGAACGAGAGACGTTGGTTATGCACGACACTTGTGAAACCACTAATGGATGGACTCAAGCAGCGGCTATCGATAATGGGTATGTTGCTGGGAGCATTAAATCAGAGGGTGGTAGATTTAAACCTGAGCTTTTTGGTGGAGCTATCGAGCCTTATACATGGCAAGGGCCAGCGATTAAACGATCGATCGGTGCATCACTTCAAGCCTACAAAATGGATGCTCTTGTGGAATTGAAGAACGTAGGAAAAGGTACAGGTATGATAGAAATTTATTTACTTGATGCTAATAACAATGTGGTATCGAAAGTAGGCATTGAAGACATCTGGAGAACGATGGATAAAGTGCAGGCGAAATTCCAATTAGGACCTGTCGGTGAAGATCGTTTCCAGCATTATCGAGAGCCTAAGTATCCTTGGGGGTGGAATGATTTTAAAGGAATTCTTCGTATATGGAGCCATGATCACTATTCACATGGTAAGAGGAGGATTCGCCCGTACTTTGGATTAGTAGGACCAAACGGAAAACATGACTGGGTTGCCGGTGATTTTGTTTATCTTGGTCCTCCAGGCATATATGATAATCCGATCACGCAAGTCCAGGTTGCTTTTCGCATCTGGGCTCCGACGTATGATAAAGCTGATATGAATATTGAGGACATTAAAGTTTATCGCATGAATCCCTATCCTACTGATGGAGTTCAATACTTGGCTCGTGCGGGTGATAAGATCATCATCGATACAGCCACTGAGGAGATCACTTTAAACGGTGAACCAATACGTTCTGAAAGGGCGCTGGGTTCGATGTTCTTTGAATTGGATCCAGGGGAGAATCTTCTGTACCAATATCCTCAAAACTCTTTGGCCACAAAAGTTTATTATTCACCTGCTTATAAGTAAAGGAGGCACTTATGATAACGACAGTCACTTTGATTTTTGAGGAGAGAACAGTCGATGTAAGTACAGTCCCTGTGGAAACTGTGTCGATGGGCTTGATGGGAAATACGTCTTATGAGGGGGTAGAAGCCATTGCAGACGATTCTGAGGTTTAGACAAGGGGATACAAGAGATGCCATAAAAGCAGTACTCAAGAAGGACGGAAACCCTGTAAATCTGACAGGAAAAACCGTTCTTTTTTATATGAGTAATGGTGTGGAAGGTTATGCGGAAGTTATCGATGCAGCTGCAGGAGTGGTTATGTATCCGGTGGAAGAAAGCATGACAACAGAAGAAGGCGTGTTTTATGCAGAGTTTAAAGTCGTTCATGAGGATGGTCGTAAGTCAACATATCCAAACAATGGTTTTATCCCCATCAGAGTAATTAAAGGAGTGAAATAACATGGCAGAGAATTTACCAGCTGGTCGCTTACCAAAAGAAGAAAACCCAACGCCTGGAGACAGAGCCGGTTTTGCTGGTTCATGGCAAGATGCAGACGGAACATATAAACGTACAGGAAAGGCCAACCCTTTACCGATTACAGATGCTCAGGTCCTAGCGAAATTATTAGACTTGGATACGAAGCAGCAGGCCGTTTTAGATAAGTTGAATGACAAGATCAATACTCAACTGACTGGGAGTAAACTTCAAGAACAGAAAACGGAAGCAGACGCTTCAACAGGTGTAGTGAACTTTTCTTCCAACATTGAAGCAATCGAGATTTATAACCGTGATTCAGTAGACGGGATATTTAATGTCAATAATTTAGACATTACCGTACCTGCCAACGATTCCTTCCAAGCAACTGTAGGGGGAACGCCTTCTAATGAGGTGAGCGTGAGTGGTTCTACCTCTTACATTATCGGGAGGTATGCTTAATGGGTTATGGAAATAAAAGCAATAAAGTTCTGCATGTTGACATGACTGGAGAGGTTGATAGTCGTTTTCAAGATGCAAATAATAAAATAGATGTCGTGCTAGGTACTGGTGTTTATGGAGAGCGTTTCCCTAAACTCAGTAACGAAACCAGTGATAGTCCTCGTATATCAAGAGCGGTTCAATATGCTATTGATAATAGGATCACTGAAATAAATTTAAGTAACGATGTCTACGAAATTGATTCCACTATATCTTATACTTTCGATGTTAAAATGAAAGGTAATGGATGGGGGGCCAACGGAACCACATTCAAACGCACAGCAAATGTTGTTGGATTCCAAATAGAAGGAGAATCCGTAGCCAATCTTGACCCCGAGGGACATTCCGGAAAGCATGTAGCTAATTTCCCTTTTGAAGAAGTGGAATTCGATGGCGGGGATTTCACTGAGGACTTCATTCGTTTCTATAATGCAACCTTTGTTAGAATGAAACATTGTAAAGCAACTGCTTGTAAAGGACGATTCATTCATGGTTGGGAGTTATTCGACTCTAGGTTTAATGATTGTTTCTTTGCTTGGATTGGTAACGTAGATGGGACGCTTCCTGGTATTGAATTGGAATCTGGTGGTGGAAAAGAGTACACTAATCAAATACATTTTGATAATTGTGATTTTGAAAATTATCGAGGTGTTGCGGTAGCTGGCACAGGAACAAATACAAATGAAATATTCTTCACTACATGTAAGTTTGAAAGTCATATTAGCCCGACGAACCATGTTTATTTTGAGAATTCTAATTATGTATCTTTTGATGAATGTACATTTACTTTTGGTGCAAAAGACCCTGCGCTTACTGTTCCTGAGATAATGAAATTCGTTAACTGTACGAAAGTCTTCGTAAAAGGTTGGTTTGAGCAAACTGGTTCAATAGGAACGGAAGTTGCATATCTTGATAATTTTGTTAAATTTATCGGGTGTAAAAATATTAAATTCTTCGGGAGTTTTAATCAAAACGGTGTAGACAATCTGATTGATAGTGTTTGCGTGAAAGCTGATACATGGGACTCTAAAAACACGATAATTGAAGGATTTATTGATGGATCTAATCCAAATAATAAAAAAATTACAAATGTCGATACTAGGACATTGGGGTATAGGTCAGAAATACTTCAGGGCCCAGATGCAAATACCACATATATCAATAATGACGTAAATCCAAATGATAAATGGTATATAGGAAGAGTAGTGGCGGATGGTGATGGCACTAAGTTTAGATTATTGAGAAATAAAAATGGAGTGGTGTCTGAAATATTTAGAGTTGCTAACAACAATGATGTTGTGTTTTCCTCAAAAATAAAAGTTGAGAATACTTTTTATGTTCCAGTTTCTACCTCAGCACCATATGCCAATAGCGTCCATGTGCCAATTTGGTTTGATAGTGATACCGGGAATTTAAAAACTGTAATAAATGGTAGTGAAAAGACGATTCAAGTAACGTAAAAAGGAGCTAATTAAGCTCCTTTTTGATATTTAGTTTAAAATAAGCAATTCCTAAGAAAAGCCACGTGGGTAAGTATGCGAATTCTGGAGAACTGATCATCATTTTAACGAATAAGAATACCAAAATTGCTTTAAGTCCAATGTTAACGTATGTAGGATTTAATTTTACTACTGGGTATAGGAATATTAGTGTGAACACTATTAATCCAATGATTCCGGTATTAACCAATAAAGTTGAAAACATGTCTGTTGATCTAACGGTTCCAAATCCAATACCAAATATTTTATTAAACCAGTTCATTTCATTCATGAAAAAAATCATATGATCCTTGAAAAAACCGAATCGTTCTAGCCCGGAGTTTGACTGTAATGCAAACTTATCAACAATAATTTTGTTAGCGGATAAATAAATCGTATCTCTAAAAATAAACAAAAGAATGGCTCCAATTCCCATGAATATGAGGGAAAGTTTATCTTTAAATTTAAAGTACCAGCCCCTTACTAAGGAATAAATAAATATTCCTAATATTGCTGATGTAGACGTGGATAGAAATAAGGTAATAAGTAGCAACATTGATGTTTTGTACTTTTTCAAATGAAGCGCATATATCCAGTAAGGCACAACGGTTAGGGCATACATCGATGGCTCACCAGTAAGACTTTTAAGCCTCATTAACACCATTGATCCTATATAAATTAGTTGAAACCTACTTCCGGAGTTTTCGTCACCGAATGTACGGTTACTAATAAAGTCGCCATTTTGCCCAAATACAAGATAATAGGTAACTTCATAAAGACCATAAACAGCTATAATAATGGCACCAGAAAATAAATATTTATCCCATTTCGGAGAATAATAGTGTTTGGTAAACAAGAAAAGAGAAACAGCAGCTAATAAGTAAAGGGATTGGGTGATGATACTGCTTCTAAAAAGAACAGAATTATCATTACTTACAGTTATGACTTTACCGTAGTTGATAAGTTCTGAATCCAAAGCTAAGCCTAGCTGACCTAACATTATAAGTAGAACAAACGAGAAAGTATAAATTGTTAATTCCTTTACTACTGTTGCGCCTTTTGTTCTAGATAACAAAGGGACAAGAAATAATGATATTAAAGCGATTATGTAAGCTGGGGTAGTGCCTTGTATTGATGGAATTACCAAAATAGAAGTAATAGGAATGAATATTGCCCATAAATAAAAATAACCATCGAAAAAATTAGTTCTCAAGCTTTGATTCATTTGTATATAAAATCTCCCTTCTTATTCCAATGAAACTAATGTTAATAGTACCAAAAAAAACTAAATAGTTAAATGTTTTTTGATCTAATTGAACTAAAGGATGTCGTCAGTTGAGTATGGAAAATGAAGGAAATCACCTCCTTGTGTCGAATAAATAGGCAGAAGGGGGTGATTTTTAATGGAAGGTTTAGAAACTAAGGCTAAAGAAATTTGGTTGAAAGAATTAGAAAAAGAGTTAGAAGTCAAAGAAGAAGAGTTGGCAAATAAAGAGTTGGAACTTGAAAAATTGTTTGCTAAAAGTGATACAATAAAAGCTGTAGCGAGTGGAATCACAGGTAGAGAATCTAGAGAAAATTACATTAAATTTTTCAATTATGAGGAAACTGAACAAAAAATCGATGATCTCAGAAGAGAGTTACATGATTTCAGATACAAAAACAATCTGACCTATCTAGAAGCCACGATTGATCATTTGAAAAATACAATGTAAATAAAAGGAGCTCTTCCAATTAGGAAGGCTCCTTTTTCAATTCCAAAATATCCGGGATGTCGCAATCCAAAGCTTCACAAATTTTAGCAAGGCTGGATTTAGGAATCATCTTAGTTGTATTGTTGCACATGTCACTAATGGACGGATGACGAATACCAGTCATTCTTGATAATTCTCTTGCTGATATCCTTTTCTCTTCCAGAAGGGCATTAAGTTTTATATTTACGAACATCAATTCATCTCCTTTATTTTGTTACGAATAACATAACATATTGACACGCTAAATGTAACATAGTATATTATATGTAACGTTATTCGTAACAATACGATAAGGGAGAGGGAAAACTTGAAATTATCAGAAGCATGGACACTTTATGAACAGGATCGTCAGCTGGATGGATATTCACCTTACACTTTAAAATCGTACAAGCTACAGTCCAGACTATTTATCGAGCATGTTGGGGATCTGGAACTTGAAGAAGTTGATTTTCGGATGATTAAAGCTTACCTGGCAAAAGATGCAGCAAGGTTGAAGCCATCATCACTTGCCAATCGGATGAAGTATTTCAAAGCTGTTTTCAAGTGGGCGTTGTATGAAGGATATATCTCGCATAATCCTGCAGCTAAGCTTAGAGACCCGAAGATGGGGAAACGGGTGCCGAAAGCCATGAATGAAGAATCAATTGAAACACTGAGGGAATCGTGTGAAACACCTCTCGAACACGCCATTATAGAGGTGTTCTTCACTACTGGATGTCGTATTGGAGAGGTCGCACGATTGCAAAGAGGGGCTATTGATTGGGAAGATCGTTCCATGAAGGTCATCGGTAAAGGTGATAAGGAACGTGAAGTTTATTTCACTGTGAAATGTGCGATCTGGTTGAAGAAGTATTTCAATTCAAGAAAGGATACAAACACATCTTTATTCGTTACAGAAAGAAAGTACAAGAGTGAAGGCGGTCAACCAAGACCGATGTCCATTGCTCAGCTCCGATGGGTGGTAAAGAGGATTGCAAGAAGAGCAGGAATTGAAAACGTATATCCTCATAAACTGCGTCACTCTTATGCTACACACCTATTGAACAATGATGCACCATTGGAAGTTATTCAGTCCTTTTTAGGACACAGTAAATTAGAAACAACGCGGATCTACGCTGAGCTTTCGGGTGAACGTAGGCGGCAACTATATAAGAAATATTTTTAGAGTCCTGAGAAGGGCTCTTTTTTATTGGAGGCGAAGCTATGTCGAATTACACTCCATCGGCCGGTCAGTTAATCGGTGTACATCAAACAAAGAAACAGAGCAGAAAAAAACAAGCAGCGTCTCAAATCAACATCGTAGATAAAAAATCAGGCCTTCTGCTAGACACTCTTTCTACGAATGGAGTCAATAAGTTCTGGGGTGCGACGCACATCATTGAACTAGAAGATAATGTGGAGACGTTCAACTTTTTTACACCTTCCAATGCTCGTGCGACTCCTCACCTATCCAATCGAAACCGATGTTTTATCCAGGACGAAGATGGTTTCTTTCGAGAGTTCATCATAAGGACAGCTCTTCAAGATCGGAATGAACGTGAAGTTTACACGGTCGGATCGTTCATTGAATTACAAAGAGGGAAGCCGATTCAGCCAGGCGTCTACACAGGTGCTACATTAAACACATTAATAGATGTTGCACTCTTTGGTTCTAGATGGACCCGAGGATATGTAGACTACGCTGGGACCACAGAATATGAAATTGAAGAAATCATGACTCCTTATCAGCTGTTGCAGAAACTAGCTAAAGACTTTGGTCGGCAGCTGCGCTTTCATATTGAAGTCGATGATGGGAACAACGTTGTTGCGCGTAAAGTAGATGCAATACAACCAACTGAAGAATGGAGTGGTCGAGAACTCACTTCAGGTAGAGATCTTCTCGATGCGAAATGGGAAGAGACCACCATCGATGTCGTAACTGCTCTTGTAGGTGTAGGACCTGAAAGAGAAGACGGTTCTAGGATTATCGTTGAAGTCACTGATGAAGATGCGCGGCAAGTGTGGGGCGAAGATGGAGAGCATCTTTGGGACATTCATGAGATTGATTCTTATGATGCTGAGATGACGGAAGCAGAAGTGATTCAGTACACTAAAACCGAGTTAAAGAAAAGGGTTGCTGCTAAAGTCCAGTACACGGTGGAAGGTGCCGATCTTGAATACATTTTAGGTTACTCCCATGAGAAGGTACGGATCGGAGATAAGATAAGAATCAAAGCAACAGAATTCAACCCTACTCTTTATCTTGATGCCAGGGTGATTAGGGTAGAAACCGATATCATGGATCGTAGCAAGAAGACTTACACTCTTGGAGAGTATGTACGACGTACTGAAGCTGACATCAATAAGATTAAGAAAGAATTGAAGGATCAGATCCAGAAGAAGATTGATGAAGGCAAACTCGTCGAATATACCTTTGATAAAGAAACGATTCAAAACATCGCAAATACAGCTGAATCCAATGCGATTACTCATGCTAACACTCAAGATCAAGCAGTTTATGAAGATTCTACTTATTACACTGATCAACAAAAGCAGAACTTGAAGAGTGATATCGAGAACGGTCTTCTCACCATTCCAGGAGGATCGCTCGAAGGTTTTATTGAAATGGCGAATACTACATTGAAGAATGCCAGCTCTACCGTCTATACTGATGAAGAAGGAAACTTTTATTTCATCGATCCTAATGACATGGATATTGTGGTGAAGATTACTTCTCAAGGTATTGGTGTATCAACGAACGGCATTAACGGTCCATTCGAGAATGCAATCACGGGGCAAGGTATTAATGCGACAGCTATCGTGACAGGATTTATGTCATTTGAAAGAGCAAGAGGCGGGTATCTTCAGATCGGTGGGGATGAGAACGACCTTGGCCGACTTATCGTTTACGGTTCCAATGGAACACCGATCGTAGACATCGACAATGAACGTGCAGCCTTTCAAAATGTATCAGCTGAAAACTTCTCTTCTCCCGTGGTACCTAAACTGAATACAGAGTCATACATTCTGCGTGTGGATCCACTCAATGGAGACGATCGAGGTACTGGACGCGGCGCTTGGGATACTACTGGAGAGGAGTCACCTTTGAAGTCTCCAGCAGAAGCATTAAGGCGATTGCCTGATGTCAACCATGGAGAGATTCGAATCCAGACTCATTATTACAACTCATTAAATGTTGATGTAGGGATTATGGAGCTTAAAGGAGTAAGTGGCTCAGGGAAAATTATCCTTGACGGACAAAGAACAGCAACTACCTTAAACGGATTTTTAAGAGTGATAGGTACAACGAATGAAGTGATTGGTGAAAACTTCACTTTAAACTCAACAGAGTATGCTGCTGTAGACTGGAGACGAAGCTTCGGCAAATTAAGAAATGTAAAAATATACGGAAACGATATTTCAACTATAGGAGTCGAAGCTTCTCAAGGTTTCTTAGATCTCGAAGGTGTAGAACTTTATGATATTAATCATGCCACTGTTCGCGCAAATAACGCTTCTGTTTATATGTCTCAGTGTAAAGGGTTAGCTGGAGACTATGGTGTCTTTGCTCAACGCGGCGGTAAGATTGGTGTATATGGTTCTAAACCAGGAGGCGGTATCTCGGATGTTAAAGAAGAATATGGCGGCAGAGTGGATGGAGAAGAATCTGCTCCGACTGATCTGGGATCTGCTACACCTCCGACACCACCAAAAACAACAGACACCTTTTATTCGAAAGATGCTGGTACTTGGAACGTTGATTTAAACATATGGGATGATGATTATTATGGACGCACTCCTACTCAAGGTGAATGGAGAGGGGCTGGACCATATAGTGGATTCTTGTTGTTTGGTAGTGAACTGACCAACACTGTATCGGGTAGATCGATAACTAAGATACTGTTAAGCTTCACTCGTCAAGGTGGGGGCGGATTAAGTCGTGCGATAGACATTGTCATTCGCTGGCATGGCTATGCTAACCGACCATCAACTCCTTCCGATGAGAACTTGTCCAGTGACTATGTGACAGTAAGTCTTCCAGCAGGAGATGGAGCTGTAGTCGAATTGCCTGCAAGTTTCCGTTCAGCTTTTGAATCTGGAGCTGCTAAAGGGATTGGATTCTATACCACTAGTACAGCTGATTCTTCCTATGCGCGTATTCAGAAGAGCGCTTCACTTAAAATCACCCATCAGTAAGGAGGGTTTTTATGTATTTGATACTTCACACGGATGCTGGCATCGTAAAAGAAGTGGTGGACATTGGTGATTCAGGTATCCAAGTTGAAGAGGATTACAAAAAAGTACAGTGGATCAATGGAGGATTAAGAGGATTGAACATTCCTTTTATCATTGTTCCTGATGATCCACAACTTATGAAAGGTGATGATCTTCCAGACATAGTGATTAGCAACGATGTCACTGAACAGTTCCTGAAAGTCGATGAGAACAAGGAACTAAGAAATGAGTTGAATCAAGCCATAGCCGAGTTGACAACTTTAATTTCAATCAGTTAAGGAGGTGATCTAAGTGTTTACTGATAGCTCAGTAATTGTGAAAGCCTGGGTAACGATGGTAATAGCAGGAACTTACCAATACCAAGACGTTCCAAATGTATCAAACTTACGAGAAGTAGTAGAACGTAAACTCACACAGGCTGGATATGACACCCAAAACGAAAGCGCCTAAACAGGCGTATTTTTTATGATCAAAATAGAAAAAGCGAGGGGCGCACACCCCTCTGGCCACACCTTACAAAGGGAGAAGGTGTGGTTAATGGAAAATTATACTATAACCATCACAGGGGGCAATAAGGATTTTGTCCCCCCTTAATAAGATAGGGGGCTCATCATGCCGGAACAAAAGGAAGTGGAGGAAATGAAAGAATTCATGGGAGTTCTCATGGATGTGAAAGTATCTATGGCCGAGTTGAATGGCAAGGTCGATAAAATCCTCAGCTTAGAAGAAAAGGTGAATAACACCTATGACATAGCTAAAGGGGCAGAGAGGCGCTCTAAGGATAACGATGATGACATCAAGGATTTGAAGAGACAAAAAGCTGATAAGGACGACGTTGAGCGTATCATCAAAGATAAGGATAACTGGCAGCGTAACCTCCCCGCGTGGATCGCTGTAGTCATTTCTGTGGTCGTATTCATGTCAAAATTCATTACGTTTTAGGAGGTTTATTATGAAAATTAACTGGAAGGTAAGATTCAATAACCCGCAGGTGTACTTTCAATTGTTTCTATCCATATTCATGCCGATTCTCGCTTACATGGGATTGACGTTACAGGATCTAACAACTTGGATGGTATTCGGTGAGGTGTTACTCAACGCTGTCAGCAATCCTTATGTGCTAGGTATGGTCATCGTAAGTGTTTATAACACTCTGATTGATCCTACTACAGCAGGTATATCAGACAGCGGCCAAGCTATGAAATATGTTAAGCCCAGAAAGGGGATTAAATAATGGCTAAGTTGTTATATCCTAAAGTTGATTGGAACGGGTTAACAGTAGCACTAGACGACGGTCACGGAATGAAAACCGCCGGCAAACGAACACCTTTCATTAAGGATCTAGGCAGGTCCATACGTGAAAATGAATTTAACCGTAAAGTCGTTGCTTTCCTTGCAGATATTCTACTTGATCACGGTTTTAGAGTGTTACTCACAGCGCCAACCGATTACGACACACCTTTAAAACAACGCACAGATGCCGCAAACGCCTATAAGGCTGACTGTTTAGTGAGTATACATTTTAATGCTATGGGATGGGAGTTTGATTACTCCAGCGCCAGCGGAATATCTGTTCATATCTTTAATGGATGGATTACTAGCAAAACGAAACATCTTGCCGAATGTGTAGGAGGTTTTTTAAAACAAGGGACCAAACAAAAATATCGCGGCATTGTTAGAAATAATTTTCATATGCTGCGCGAGTATAACGGACCGGCCATTTTAACGGAAAATGGATTCATGGACGATCCTGAAGAGGCGCGTCTCATGCTTAAAACCTCTTTCCAAAAAGAAGTTGCAAGCGAACACGCGCAAGGCTTATGTAAGTTCTTCAATGTCAGTTATCACGGTGTTAAAGGTGTAGCAGATGAAAATAAAAACTGGCTAGAGCTAGGCGATACTGGTGCTAAAGTATTAGAACACCAGAAGGATTTGAAAGTCTTGGGATTCTATAAAGATAAGTTAGATGGATCATTCGGACCCAACATGGAGAAAGCCGTTTATGCTTTCCAGAAAGACCAAGGGATTAAAGAAGATGGTTTACTAGGACCTAACACTGAAAAGCACCTAGACGCCGCTATGAGTAAATATGAAGCAGCGCAAATTGAGAAATCGAAAGAGCAAAAGGAGGCCGAAAGAATGGCAGAAAATAAGAAAGCGACAGGGTTTACTGACGTATCACAGGATCACTGGGCAGCAGAAAAAATCAAAACAGCGCAGAAGTTAGGATTAGTTAATGGCTATCCAGACGAAACATTTAAGCCAGACAAGACTATGACGCGCGCGGAGTTTGCAGCTGGTTTAGTACAAGCTTATGAAACGATCCAAAAAGGGCAAAGTAAATAATTTAACATTTCCTTCCCTTTCGTGATACTATATCAACTGTCCCTAGTTTGTATTATAAAAAATCTATACGAACATTTGTGTTCTAGGGACACGCCTCACCTTCTCCAGCAGGGTGGGGCTTTTTAATTTTTATTACATATTTTTGGAACTTTAGGTATACTTATCCGTAAAGAGAGGTACAAAATTTGAGAGGGGTAGAAAATTGAAAAAGCTATTATTAATGAACCTACTTATTTTTACGGCGATTTTAGGAGCTTGTTCAAATAGTGAAGCAAATTCTCAAGACAAAACGGAAAACAATACAGAGGATGTTGCAGCAGATGATCAGGAAAAAATAAATAAAGATCTAAAAGAAAAAGCAATCGAGATTGATTTCCCTGTATCTGAGGAAGTCCAGGTAGAAGATGAGGTGATGATCTCAGGTGAAGTCACTGTTGGTCCTGGTGAAGAACAACTTGGTAATGACTTTAGTGTTGAGACTCAAGGCGGTATATTTGAAATCATGAATTTACAATTAGATACAGAAGTAAACGAAGGTGATCAAGTAACCGTGTATGGAACCTATAGAGGCGAAGACGCAGATACAGGACTTCCAAGTATCAATGCAACAATAGTTGAACAAAAATGAAGATGAGCAGCTGCCCTTAATTGGACGGCTGCTTTTTTATTTCTTAAACAAATCCTCGACTTTACACTCCAACAGCTTCGCCAGATCTAGCGCATGTTCTAAAGATGGTACACTCCTTCCATTCGCCCATCTGGAGAGAACGTTGCCACTCACTCCTAATTGTTCAGCTACCCACTTCTTTTTGTATCCTCGTTTGTCGATCCACTCATTAATAAAAATGTCCATGCCTATTAGTTCTACCTACTCCACCATACTCCTTCTAAATTTTTAGAAATAATATGTATCAAGACAAGCCATCGCCCCATATTGTACTACATGACTAGAAATTGAAAATCTACTCCAGTAGAAAAAGAGCAACACTCGTCGAATCAACTCATGTAGTCATTTCCTCATTACCTCAACAGCCTCTCATGTATCTACTTCAGTAGAGCTACATGATTAATACAAGCAAAAAGGGTTGATGGGATTGAAAAAGAGAATTTGTTCGAAGCGAAGGCGAAGAGGTTTGAAGGTGAGGGGGTACGGGGGAGAGGGTGCCCGAAAAACATTTTCTTATACGTGGAATTACAAGGAAATTTTTAAATTTTTGTTCCCAGAGATTAGAATTCTATACAAGGAAAACGGAGGAAATAAATTGAATATGAAAGTAAAAGTATGCGGCAAAGATTTCCTAATTGTGAAGCATACAGAATACCGCGAATACATTGAAACTTGTCCTGTTGACTCTTGGGGAGAGCTTGGAAAGCATTACTTCTATGAGAGCATGGTTAGTTTCCACGACTATACTGCCCATGTCATTGATGGAATGTTGAATGGAGGGATTTACTAATGATGATTACTATAGGTGTTGTCGGTGCGACTGTCGTTGGTATTTGCGCAGTAGAGAATCGATTAGAGCAATTAGGAAAGCGCGTAGAAGCTGAACTTGTGAACGCCGTCAATAAGACCCTCATCCATGCAATGGCTTATGGTGGGGCTCTATGGGTACTATGGGAAACGTTTAAGAAGTTTGGTATCTAGGAGGGGTCACATGTTGAATGACTACTTAAAAAAGAATCGGCTCAAGAATGCTTTTCGCATCGGTGATATCTGTTATGAAAGGAAAAAGGATAGCAAGACTTTTAAAAGCTACCCTTACATCGTCGATTACCGTGAACGAAAAGAGCTGGTCGAGTATATTTTCAAGTTGCCGCAAGGCTTGAATCCAGAAGACCTGATGAAAAAAGAGTATGTGTTCCGCCAGATCTTCGGCCAGAAGTACACCTTAGAAGGTGATGGTTTGGTGTATGTGCTACGAGTATTTACAAAGGATATCGACCAAAGCTTCGACTTTGATTGGAGTGAACTTGCTTCAGTCTTCACCGGTACTTCCTTCCCTGTACTGTCGGGTAAAGACGCGCTCGGTAAGATACACATTTATGACATGGTAACGAATCCTCACCTCCTCATCGCTGGAGAGACGGGAAGTGGAAAGAGTGTCACTGTTCGAGCCATTATCACTTCCATCATCTTACACATGAAAGACCGTGTGGATCTGTACCTAGGAGATATGAAACGAAGTGAGTTTCATTTGTTTAGAAACGTGGCAGGTGCCAAGGTAATGACCAAGAAAAATGATTTGCATAAATGCCTTCAATGGTTAAAGAGAGAAATGGAGAGGCGTGGAGATCTGCTTGATCTTTGGGAAGTGGAGCACATCGATGAGTATAACAAAATTAAAGAAACGAAATTTGAAAAGTATATTTTACTTGCAATCGATGAAGTAAGACTTCTCAAGAAGGAAACGGATATGCTGGACATTGTAGAAGAAATCTCATGTATCGGTCGTGCGCTTGGTATATTTCTCATTCTCTCCATGCAGCGTCCTGATGCGAATATTTTAGATGGCCAGCTGAAGAATAACCTGACTGTCAGATATGCGTTCAGGCACTCGGACAAAATCAATTCAGACATTACACTTGGTCGTGGCAATCCTTACGACGCTTCAAGTATTTCGAACGATGAGAAAGGACGGTTCATTTTCAGAGGAGCCAGCACTCATATCTTGCAAGCACCCCTTCTCTCATTAAAGGATGCACGGAAACTGTTGGATCCTTACAAGCGTCCAGGAGAAGCGAAGGAAGTCATTGATATGGAACTGCAAGATCCACCAATGGATGAGTTTATGGAGATGCCAAAGTTGAAAGGTGAGATCGATGAATAAGCGTGACAAAGAAATACTGGAAGCCCTTGATAAGTTTCGTGTCTTAGACCGTAACCACATTATTGGGATGTTCTTTAATAAATTGAAAGGCTCGATCAATGCTTGCAACAGAGTCATGAAACGCTTAGAGCGTGACGGCCATGTGAAAGTACACCGATCAACCCGACCGTATTCATATTACCCTCAGACGAGCAACATCCGACCTAACTCCACAAAGGTACCTCATTTTCTAGCCATCGCTGATTTTTACCTCGACCTCTGCAAATACACGAAGCCTTCTACGTTTGAAGTGGAATGGAAAACAGGAGAAAAAGGAAGTATTGAACCTGATGTCTTCATGATCTGGAATGGAGCTCCTTTTCTCGTTGAAATCCAGCGGAACCATTACACGAAAAAGGTAATGGCCGGTAAAGAACAAAGATATCTAAAATATTTCTACAGTAATTCATGGAAAGATCACAGTGAATTCTTCCCCTTCATTTGGATACTGAGTGAGACAAAATATAAAGACTTAGATTGGCCGCCTTTGAAAGTACATCAAAGCCATAATGTAAAATCATTTATTAAGAAGTACATGTAGAAGTGAAGATAAGTTAAAATGGAGTGAAGATAGGATAAAGTTAATTGTTGTATTTATGTAACGTTGACAGTCGGACCTGTAAAGAGAATCATTCCGCTTGAATGATTCAGCCATTGCTCAATCCTCTTAATTTGAGAAGGGAATAAAAAAAGTCTTTCTAAAGGTGTGTGATTCATGGGGGCCAGGATCCGGACTGCTAAACTTTCGGTCCCGGTAATTGGGAGGGTGGACAGTCTTAAATCAAAAATCTGTTGTTCTGCACGATGTTGGATTGTACCATTTTGCGGGCGCCGAAATTCACCAATATCCATACCGGATTTAAACTTAAAGTAAGCCAGGAGTTTCTGATAAAGTGGTAGGGGAAGAGAAGAGTGGAAAATTCTTTCGCCGTGGATTCGAAAATAAATGCTTGCATTCTCTGCGAAGGGTGAGAAATGAATATCTGAAGCAGTTTGTTGAATGGCAGAGATTAGAATGTCATGAGCAAACGTTGCAATGGACTTCAATAATAAGATCACCTCACTATAATGAATACTACAAAGGTTAATATTCGACATTTTGTGGGATTTTCCTTCTTTTCTCAAAAAAATTTCAAGGGAGTTTAACTATGATTTTTTTAATTGGTTTTATGGGAAGTGGAAAGTCAACGGTAGCAAAGCAATTGAGCGAAAAACTAGGACAGCCTTACATAGAAATGGACGAATCGATTGAAAAGCAAGAAGGAATGTCGATCGCAGAAATGTTCTCACACTATGGAGAGTCATACTTTAGAAAAAAAGAAATGGAATTCCTGGAAAATATCAGTAAGGATGTTATTGTTTCAACGGGAGGCGGAGTTATTTTATCTGAGGAGAATCGCCGTGTTTTATCGAAGGGGATAGTCGTCTACCTTAAGGCTTCCTGGAAAACAATCGTAAACCGATTGGAGGAGGATACTTCACGCCCTTTGTGGAAGGGCGATTTAGAAGAAAAACAGACGAGGTTTAATGAACGTCTTCCGGTTTATGAGGCGATAGCTGACCATATTATTATAGTTGATGATAAATCCCCTGAATTAATCGGAGAAGAGATAACAGAACGTCTAAAAATGTGAAATCCCGTCCATACTATGTTTAACAAGTACTTAAAAGAAGGGGTTTCCATGGATCGTAATGATTATGTGAAGTATTTGACAGAGGAAATGGTCAAGTATATGCAATTATCAAAACAGGAAAAAAAGCAAAGAAA
>NZ_JRNX01000179.1 GCF_000786645.1 Halobacillus sp. BBL2006 | reverse complement strand
CACAGGAAAGTGTTCAAATGCGGAGACGCCCTGGTAGACGAGTCCTTCCCCAACGACCCTAAAATCACACAATCATCTCGAAATCGAGTCTTACAGAATTCTGCACTTTACTTGAAAATCTATAACAAAAAATAGCTCTTAACACAGTAATAAACAAAAGTATCGAGGGAACTTTAGAGATAGAGAAAAGATTCATAAAGGAGTTTAACTATGAAAATCCGATTTGGTTATGTTTCACATGCGCTTTCATTATGGGAAGCGACACCTGCGAGGACGATGACCTTTTCTAGGTACAATAAACTGGACGAGAGTGACCGGATCCAACAGCTAAAAAAGATTACAGAGGTCAACCTTCGTAATACGTTACGAGCTTTGCACTTCAATATCGCCCACGAGATTCCCCTTTATCGATTTTCCTCATCGATTGTGCCTCTCGCTACTCATGATGAAGTGAACTGGGATTATATCACTCCTTTTCAATCTCTCTATCAAGAGATCGGAGAGTTGGTCCGTTATCATCATTTACGCACAAGTTTCCACCCTAATCAGTTCACGCTATTTACGAGTGACAAACCGCACGTTACTGAGAATGCAGTAAAGGATATGAAATACCACTACGCATTATTAGAGGCGATGGGGCTGGAGAAGGAAGCGCACATTAACCTTCATGTAGGGGGAGCTTATGGAGATAAAACAGCAGCTGTCTCCAGGTTTCATAAAAACTTGAAGCAGTTGCCTCCCGCAATAAAAAAACAAATGACTCTAGAAAACGATGATAAAACGTACACAACGTCTGAAACGCTAGAGGTCTGTGAACAAGAAAATATTCCTCTTATGTTCGACTATCATCATTTTATGGCAAATCATCACCAAGGAGAGGTGCTGGAGGAGCTCTTACCACGTTTCTTCAAAACGTGGAATCATTTGGATGTCCCGCCGAAGATTCATGTCTCTTCTCCTAAAGCGGAAAAAGCCTACCGAAGTCACGCTGACTATGTCAGTCTTGAATTCATTCAACCACTTTTAAAGAGTTTGAAAGCACATGGTGAACCGGTCGATTTTATGATTGAGGCGAAAGCGAAAGACATGGCATTACTTCAATTGGTAGAGGAGGTCGCGAGAATACGGGGGGTGAAACGTCTCGGAGAAGCAACGCTAGATTTATAACGTGCAGCCTTAAAAGAGGGGATGGAAGGAAATTTAATAAAAAAGAAGCCATTACTTTATACTAGATGGGGGTTAATATTTCTACATTATATTTTTGTTGAAATGAGAGGTGCTACGATGGACAAACTATCAATGGCTGTCCACTCCTTGCTACCCATTTATTTAAGAATACGTTTCGCTTCCATAAACCTCTGAATCCCCGTGAATAATTCAACTGCAAAAAATAGAAGGGTCGACCATAGAAGAAAGTCCGGAAAGAGTAACATGATACTGAACAAAAGGAATCCCTCTGTCCGTTCTGCTACTCCAGCTTGATAATAAAAAGACTTAATTCCTGCTTTTTCAGATACGGCTCCAACAACAAGGAAAATGGTCATAGAAATGATGATGGAAACGCTAAGCAAGAGGAGAGGAAACATGACTTCTGGGTGTACATAGGCGATCGCAACGATCATAGCGATTTCTACAACTCTGTCGAACGTAATATCCATCACAGTTCCAAAGGGGGAGGTTTTCGTGTGTCTAGCCATGGTACCATCAACAGCGTCTAAAAAGCCTGAGAGCCATAACATGACCACTCCTAAAACGGGATATCCAAGTATATAAAAAACACTGGTAGAAACTCCGATGAATAGGGCGAGAATCGTAATTTCATTTGCCGTGCGGCCTTTATTAAGAAACAAAGTGGCCGTTTTATCGATTGACGGCTGTACAAATTTTCTAGCATGAGTATCAAGCATCTACTATCCCCTACTTTTCTGTATGATCCAGTCCTAACCATATTCTTACCCTTGATCGTAAGAGATAACTCGCCCCAATCAACATTAGGAACCCAACCAGAGCGATAAAGATCAAATTTCTATTTCCGGAAGCTATGCTTGAACCGAGCAGCCCATAGGCTGTAGCTCCTGGAAGGATGCCCAGCATGGTTGCTGCCATATAATGGCTGAACCGGACTTTAGTCAGCCCGGAGATATAACAAAGTAAATCAAATCCTACTAAAGGGATAAGCCTTAATGTGAGGACATAAAGAAACCCGTTCTTTCTAATCTTATCTTGAATAGGATCCGTCCATGTTGAGGTGTGCCATTTCATAATGAACTTACCGAAATAATGTCCGATCCAATAGCCGGTGATCGACGCAACGGAAGCTCCAATCCATATAACTAAAATCCCAGGCCATGCTCCATACGATAGTCCAGCAGACATCGATAAAATGGATGTAGGGAAAAATACAAAAGGGCCAAGGGCGTAAATCAGCCAGAAAATGATAGGAGAGAGCCATCCGTAGGAGAGGATGAACAGGCGGATTTCATTAGGAGTGATCGGCCATTTGAAGTGTACAAAATAAATGACGGCAATAATAGCTAAGACGGCTGCCATCAAGCGAATCCAGTATTTTTTATGCTTCATTTCTTTCACTTCCTTCTTTGGACCGTCACTTTTCTTACATTATACATGAAGTTCAGACTCAATTATGTAACCTATCATACTTAGAAAAAGCAGAAATGTAATCTAGATCGACCATAGTCTTGTTACTGATGAGACGAAACAAAGTGCATCCGCTAGCAACCATGCTCGGCTCATTGGCCGGTTGTGAAACGGTAATCGCTAATATGGTTGCTAAGGAGTTGAACTTCGATCCTTAAAACATCGGAGTCTCAAGAGCGGTAGCTGGTATTAAAACGAACGCTACATGGAAGAAAGCATAAATGTGGAAATCCGGTTTCTCATCTAGAGAAATCGGATTTTTGAATTTTTTGAAAGATCAAACGTTGTTGGTAATGTTGGAAAGAATTAATAGTGAAAACATTTAGACTGCTATGTTAATTTATAATAGATGAATTTTTTAAGGAGGTATAGCAAGATGTTAAAACGTTTGATTATCACTGGTTTAACTATAGTCTGCGCGTTATCCTTTACCATCCCGACAAGTGCTCATGCCGCTCAAAATACTCATACCGTCCAAAAGGGCGAGTCATTATATAAAATTGCTATGAAATATGGAGTTTCTGCTCATCAATTGCAAGTGATGAATGACAAACAAGGTTCCATGATTTATCCTGGTGAAACATTGAAGCTTCCAGTTGTCCCTAGTGAATCAGAAAAAGATTTGCTGGCACGCTTAGTTGAAGCGGAAGCAAAAGGTGAAAGTTATGCAGGAAAAGTGGCTGTAGCTACTGTAGTCCTGAATCGTGTAGAAAGTGACAGTTTCCCTGATTCTTTATATGGAGTCATTTATGACGGCATTCAGTTTTCGCCTGTATTGAATGGAACGATTAATGAGCCTGCTGGTCAGGAATCTAAAAGAGCTGTTCAGGAAGCATTGGCTTACCAAGGGTATGATAATGAATCCTTATTCTTCTATAACCCGTCCAAAGCTTCCAGTGACTATCTAAGCAGTCAAGAAGTAACAACAGTTATTGGAAACCATGTATTCTTAAGATAAACGTAAAAAAGCAAGCATGCGGAGGCATGCTTGCTTTTTTACGTTTCCCTCGAAATAGGGTGTGCGATTTTTCCTAGAAGTTTAAGAAGTTGGAACCTTGGTGAAGTCAATGCTTTTCCTAAGAATTCAACCTGAAGTGACCTGACAACTCTGTCTAATTGTTCATTGGAAGAATGTTCAATAATACGCCTTAAAGTTAAGGAATCATGATATTTTTGAAAAACATGCTTGGTTTGTTTTTCATAGCTTTCAATGCCGCAAATGTCTTCAGCAGCATATATACCTGTGAGTATAGCTGTGAATTCTCCGAACCCGATAAAAGGAGAAATACATCCTAAGCAATTTCCAACAAAGAATGTATTCCCAATCCGTGGATAAGCTGATTTTCCGATAATAAAGTCTTTCAGTGAATAGTCGCTCGTCACGTTAAGTTTTTGTTGTAGTGAAGCCTCTGCGAATGAGAAACCCTCTTGCCAGAGCTTCTCTTTATCTTTGACCTGGTTTTCAGGATATTGAGGATATACAAGTATGAAGCTCGCTTCAGTATCCGAATGAGGCAGAAGGTAAGACATTCCTTTTGGTGCAAAATCATTATTAAACCATGTATGGATTTCGTTACGTTTGAAGCTTCCTGCTACCGTTGCTCCCTTGAAAGAGGCTTTATAGGCAACATCAAAAGGCTGAATTCTTTGCACGTCGGAAGGATCCCCCGTTGCCACAACGACATGGGTGTATTCTTTAGAAATCTCTTCATAGATCTTCTTTGAATGAAGGTGGATCGGCGAATGGATTTGTTCTGCAAATTGCATCTCGTAGGACTCAGGATGTTTTCCGCGCATGTTGATGAACCCGAGGTTTCCTTCTAAGCTTGCGGTTTCATTTTTGGAATGAATGTAAGTTTTACTTATATTACCTGTGGGTTTTAAGTGTATATCGTACGTTTCACTTAAAAACTTGATATAGTCGTCGATCGGCGTATGGAAGATGGACGAGACTCCTTCGGCGAAAATCATTCTGTCTCCGACCATACCTCTCTTTTCAAAGATATCCGCATGGTACCCGTTTTTTTCTAAAGTGAGGGCACAGGCTAACCCAGACAAACCAGCGCCCATAATGGCAATTTTCATCACGGACCTCCTCTCGTGTTCCCATTAGTTTCCTCTTTAAGTCAAGATTATATGCAGAGGAATAAGAGATGAGAAAAGAAGGTCAAGTTGATGCCTAGCTGGCATCTTCTTCTTCATGGAAGAGTTCTATATTTTTCTTCTTCGTACGTTTTTTATAGACTCTGTTTACGTAGTCATCCGTCAGCTGGGCAATTTCCTTGTGTAAAAACAAGAGTGGGATGATATTCGCTAAAAGAACAAATGCCAGCAGCAGGTCTAAAAACTGCCATACAAACTTCAATCCGCCAATTGCCCCTACGAATACGGCTAAAATATAAACAATTCTCATAAATTTAGCGAATTTCAAATTATAGAGATATTCTGCTTGCTTCTCTCCATAAAATACGAGCACTCCGATCGTTGTCACAACGAAAAACAGTAAGAATACAGTGATGAAGGCACCACCGAAGGCGTCCCCAAACTCACTGCCGATCGCCACATTGATCATGTTCGAAGCGTCCTTGCCTCCAACTTCTTTCCAGGCACCTGTCACCAATACAGTTAATCCGGATATTGTACAAATGACAATCGTGTCCACAAAAACACTGAAGATTCCCCATAGTGCCTGTCTGGAGGGGTGATCCGTTTTGGCGGCGGCGTGAGCAATCGGTGCTGTTCCGAGGCCAGCTTCATTGGAGTACAAGCCACGGGCTGTTCCCCAGCGTAAGGCTTGGGCAATCCCTGCTCCAGCGAAACCACCTGCTGCAGAAATAGGGGTGAAGGCATGCGTGATAATCAGTCCGAATACATTTGGCAGTTGATCTGCATTCGCAAAAATGACATAAAGACAGACACTGATGTAAATTAAAACCATACCCGGAACCAATTTATCGGTAACCTTG
>NZ_JRNX01000178.1 GCF_000786645.1 Halobacillus sp. BBL2006 | reverse complement strand
AGAGCGATAGCCGTTGGCCCGGCCGCTGATATTGCAATTACAAACACAGAATCAATGGCTAAGTGATCAAGGATTTCAACGATGGTATCTGCGAAATCCTCTGGTGTCTTACCAGTTGAGACTTCTGTATAGTCGTAGCCTGGTCGTGACACAGTCAACAAAGAAAAGCCTTCATAGATGAGACTGCTGTGAGACAAATCAGTATCCCGTGTTGAGTGTCCACCTTTTAGTAAAAGTACTGTAGGGCCTACTCCTTTATATGTAAATTCAACGATTCCTTTAGTCGTATCGAGCAGCATGGTGGTCATTTTAGCTCATCCCTTTCATCATTTTCCCTGCTTCAAATATAAGCTATAATGAAAGAAATTGAAACATCTGATCATTCTGAAAAAAGGGGTGGATTTGTGAGGATTGTGTCGATTTGTCCCAGTAACACTGAAATTGTAGCTTATCTTGGTCAAACGGACATGTTGGTTGGTGTCGACAATTATTCTGACTATCCAGATCAAGTGAAGCAATTACCAAAACTTGGGCCTGATTTATCGATAGATATGGAAAAAGTGGCAAACCTGAAACCGGATCTTGTATTGGCAAGTTTGTCTGTACCAGGGATGGAAAAGAATATCGAAGGTCTCAAAGAGAAAGGCTTGCCTTACATTGTATTAAATTCAAACCATTTATATGAGATAGCCAGCGATATTAGAAAAGTAGGGAAGGAAATCGGGATAGAGAAAGAGGGAAACTTAAAAGCAGATGAATTTCTTAGAGAAATTGAAGAATTTCGAAAGGAAGCTGAATCCTTAGACAAGAAGCCTTCTGTCTATTGGGAATGGTGGCCGAAACCGATCTTCACACCTGGAAGAACCAATTGGCTGACAGAGATCAGTGAGCTGGCAGGAGCTCGGAATGTTTTTGATACAGACCCGGGTGCTAATATCCAGACTGACTGGGAAGAAGTGAAGAAGCGCAATCCAGATCATATATGCATGGTGTGGGTAGGGGTGAAGGAAGAGAAAATGAATCCGGAGCTTCTAAAAAAGCGTCCAGGCTGGATGGAATTGGATGCGGTTAAAAACAATCGTATTCATGTGTTAGAAGAGTCATTATTTTGCAGACCAAGCCCACGTTTACTTGAAGGCTTAAAAAAACTTATAAAAGTTTTAAAAAAGTGAAGACAAGCTGCGAGCCTGCCTTCACTTTTCAATGAAGCTTATTTCTGTTTTTTGGAATAGCCAACTCTTTAAAATTCAACGCAAGTTCGCTTAGTTGCTGGGCGAGCAATTCACCTTCCATAGGCAGTCCGTGACCGGTCACAGCTACTTTAGGATTCAGAGAGGCTAATTTTTTTACGGACTTCTCTGCTTCTTGCCAGTTGTGGGTAAAGTATGCAGGTGGCCCATGAACATGCTGATGTTGAATGAAGACAGCCATGCTTGATTCTTGTTTAACTGTAATAATCGCATCACCTGCAAGTAATGTCCGATCTTTATCTCTAAACAGCGAAATATGACCAGGAGTATGACCGGGCGTATGAATGACTCGCCAGTCTTGTAAAAAAGCCAGCGGTTCGTCTTGAGAGAGCGGATGGATATACTTGCTTAAGTCCACAGGATCTGTAGGGAAGAAGGGAGATAAGATTGAAAATAACCCACCTCCTACGGTTGCATTACCGACAGGGTAATCTCTTTTTCCTGTTACATAATCCATTTCCATGGGGTGGATGTAGATGGGTACATTCCAATGATCCGCCAGCTTTTTCGCAGAGCCAACGTGATCAAAATGGCCATGGGTCAAAACAATCGCTTTCGGGGGTTGGTCTCCAAAACGTTTATTTGCAGCTTCGATGATCCGCTTTGCATAGTGACCAATTCCACAATCGAGTAGCACCCAGTCCTTAGATCCAGATTTTCCAATAAAAACGACGTTGACGATCAACGTTCTATAAACCGCAACATCTTCCAGAACCTGTTCAGCTTCCGCATTTTCCATATGATAATGCTCATTCATATCGGCTTCATATTCAAACTTATCCAGGGTGATCACCTTCTTTTTTCATAGTTTGGATGGAGTTCACCGTTCTATACACAGAGAAGGAAGGGAGAAATCATGATGCAAATAAGAAAAGCGTGTTTTGACGATGCCCGTGGAATTGCTGAGGTCAGCGTAAGTGCTTGGCAAAGTACGTACAAAGGAATTGTAGCTGATGACTTTTTGGATTCTTTGTCTGTTCAAAAAAGAACGGAAAAATGGGCTGATAAGATTAACGGAAAAGATGAGATTATTTATATAGCTGAAAAGGAAGGTAAGATTGTCGGGTACGCCAGCGGTGGCGGAGAGCGAGGAGGGTCCTCACAGTTTGATGGTGAGCTTTATGCGATTTATTTGCTCAAGGTAGCTCAGAAAAAAGGGATAGGAAAGCTTATCTTATTTTATCTGTTGAATGATATGGAGAAGCGAGGTTATCGTTCTTTACTTGTTTGGATATTGAAAGATAACCGCTCTAAGGGTTTTTACGAGAAGTTAGGTGCGAAGAGGGTACTTGAGGATGCGATTGTTTTAAGCGGCGTTAGCTACCAATTACTAGGGTACGGCTGGCAAAGTTTGAACGAGCTTCGTGATAAGTGCACTAAATAAGGGCTGTTGATTTTTCTTAATAAACTAAAGCACCCGATTGTTGAAGACTCGGTTCCGAGACTTTTATGTGCGGTGATGGTGGTGGGGAAAACGACTGCCTTTCCGCGGGCATGCGCTGAGCCTCCTCAGGTTGCGCTTCCGGGGTCTCACCTGTCATGCTCATCCCACAGGGCGCTGCCCGAGGAAGCTCGCCGGTTCCCCCACAGGAA
>NZ_JRNX01000177.1 GCF_000786645.1 Halobacillus sp. BBL2006 | reverse complement strand
TATTTTGCTTTTTTCTTCAGATCAACCTTCTTCGCTTCTTCGCTAAACGCGCGAAGGAGAGAGAAACACATCAAAATCATTATAAAGATAAACGGAAATGCAGCAATGATAGCCGCTGTCTGCAAGGCATTTAATCCACCTTGCCACAATAGTACTGCTGCTGCACTTGCTTGAATAACTCCCCAAGTGAATTTAACTTGGTTTCTAGGGTTTAAGCTGCCATTTGTCGTTTGCATACCAAGTACGAATGTTGCAGAGTCAGCTGATGTGACAAAGAATGTACTGATTAGCAATAGTCCGATAAAGGACATAATTCCGCCCAAAGGAACGTGTTCAAGCATGGAGAACAAAGCAACTTCAGTGCCGAGATCACTCACATCAGAGTAGATATCGATTCCATCAAAGAACTCTAGAGAAATCGCTGTTCCGCCAAATACTGAGAACCATAAAGCACCGAAAATCGTTGGAACGAGCAATACGCCTAAGATGAATTCTCTGATTGTTCGTCCTTTTGAAACTCGAGCGATAAAAGTACCTACGAATGGAGCCCAGGAAATCCACCATGCCCAGTAGAAGATTGTCCAGGCTTGAACCCATGAATTATCTTCTGCAAAAGGTGTCATTCGGAAACTCATATACGGTAAATCACGAATGTAAGATCCGAATGTTGTTGTAAAGAAATCCATAATAAAGTTTGTTGGCCCTGCAAATAGAAGGAAGACCATTAACGCGATAGCTAAGACAATGTTTGTATTACTTAAATATTTAATTCCTTTATTTAATCCAGTCATAGCTGAAGTCATGAACAAGATGGTTACCACAACAATGATGATCAACTGCAAAGTGAACGTATCTTCGAGACCATCAATTGTGTAGGCAAGTCCACTGGAAATCTGTAATGCACCTAAACCTAACGATGTTGCAACACCGAAAATAGTTGCAAAAACCCCAATAAAGTCAACAAGAGTTCCTATTGGTCCGTTGACACGTTTTTCACCTAAAACTGGTGTCAGAGCTGCACTGATAACACCAGGTGCGTCCTTACGGAATTTGAAATAGGCAAGTGCCAGTGCAAAAATAGCGTACATAGCCCATGGGTGGAGACCCCAGTGGAAGAAGCTGTATTTCATGGCTGATTGCGCTGCTGCTTCACTCATAGGTTCCTGATCTACAAGGGGGGGCGAGTGGAAGTGTGATAATGGCTCGGCTGCACCCCAGAATACAAGACCGATACCCATACCGGCACTGAATAACATGGCGAACCAAGTGATATATGGATATTCTGGTTCATCATCCGGTTTTCCTAACTTTATTTTTCCATACTTAGAGAAAACCAAAAAGATAGCAAAAATCACGAATCCGGTCATTGACAGTAAGTAGAACCATCCGAATTTATCAGTTAAAAAATTTTGGATGGTTGATGTTACGTTGGTCAAATTCCATGTTGGTAACGTTTCTTTAGGGATGACTCCCCAAATGATAAATAACAAGGCTGCAACAACTGAAATATAAAAAACTTTTGAAACTTGTTTCATTGATATCATCCCTCCTATTTAGTGTTGTGCTTACTCACTTTCTTACAGATAGCATTGGTGGACCATAGATTTTTGTTTCCTGGACATGCTTTGCAGTTCCTCCAATACATCATGAAAACATAAAAGTTCATAAATTAAAATGGTTTGAGGCGGTAATTGGTGCCTGAATCCCGTTTGCTTTTGAACGTGTTCTTCTTTCCATTTCCAGAATACATCATCCAACTGTTCAACTCTTTGAAACTGTTCCTCGCAAATTTCATGTCTGGGATCTTGAAGAACCTTTACATAATAGTTCGTTAAAGTGAGTAAGAGCTCTTTTTCATTTTCAGTAAAGTCTGATGCTTGTGTTTTTACATATTGCAGGTTCCCCAAATGATAGGCGATCTGTTGGAATGCGCCTAACTTCTTTTGGGAAAACTGAAAGGCCAACATTTCTTCTTTCGTGTGCTTATGGTACTTCCACTCTTCACGTTGAAACTGTGACAACTGATAGGTCCGTTCTAAATGTGCGGTCAGTTGTCTGTAAGACCTTTGAATACCCCGGTTTTTCTCTTTAGATTCTGCTACAATGTCTGAAATTATACGCTCAAGCAACACCGCAGCGTGATTATACAGAGAATTAATGTCTTTGTAAATCATGGGGGAATAATTAGGTGGTAAAAGGAAAAAATTCACAAGAGTTGAGATGATGATTCCAATTGAAGTAGTACCCAACCTAGTAAAGAATGAAACAATATAGTGCTCTTGAAAGTCTGGAATCATAGCAATAGCCGTAATAGTCGCAACAATAATCCCGTCATCAAGCCCCAGTTTATGGCAGACCGCAATGGTAATCATAGCTACAAGACCGAAAGTCAGAGCGCCTTTACCTAAACCTGCATATAAAGAAGTAGCGATCAGGGCTCCGATTGCTGAAGCCGGAAAACGGACAAATGCCTTCTTGATTGAATCTGAAGCTGTATGCTCTACAGTAACAATCGCCGTAATGACAGCAAAAATGATGGGCAAATTAAAAAAACCGCAGATTAATGCAGTTAAAAACACAGAAATCCCTGTTTTTAAAGTTCTTCCTCCAAGAATTTTGAACTTTTTAAGAGATTGAATCATGAAGATCACCTTATTGTTAAAGAAATGTCTATGGACCACGATTAATAATTATATAATAAATTCCCCAAAAACGATAGAAAAAATCCACTATTATCTTTTATAATGATAGATGGAAATACATAACAGTGGAGGGACAACTATGAAAAGGTTGGTTGGATTGATGATTTTAGCTTTGGTTTTGGCTGCGTGCAGCGGGGTATCAAGCCAAAGTAAGTCTGAAGAAGAAACAAAAGATGAACCGAAGAAGGAACAAAGTGCAGAAGCAGAGAAAAGTGATGATAGCAAAGAAGCAAAGAATGAAGATACAGAGAAGTCAGTTGAAGAGAAAGAATCAGAACCAGCTGACACAGCCCCTGTAGAGCCTCAGTATCAAATCACTGGAAATTGGTCCTTTGAGCCTATCGCCGACGCTAATCCTCAGGTTGCACTCATCACTATTGACGATGCACCTGATGAACACGGTGTCGAAATGGCAAAAACATTGAAAGAGATGAATGCCCCGGCAATCTTTTTTGTGAACGGTCATTTCATTGATTCAGAAGAAGGAGCGGAAAAGCTTAAGAAGATCCATGAAATGGGGTTCCCGATTGGAAACCACACCTATAGTCATTCCTCCTTGCCTGATCTTTCTAAAGAAGAACAAAAGGAAGAAATTGTGGGATTGAATGATCGGATTGAAGAAATCATTGGAGAACGACCGAGGTTTTTCCGAGCTCCATTTGGACAAAATACAGATTACTCTAAACAGTTGGCTGCTGAAGAGAATATGCTGCTTATGAATTGGACCTACGGCTATGATTGGAACAAGGAATACATGGATGCTTCTAAGCTGGCTGATATTATGGTTAATACAGAGCTGTTAAACAATGGAGCTAATTTACTCATGCATGATCGCGAATGGACGTCGAAAGCACTTCCTGACATAGTCAAAGGGTTAAAAGACAAAGGATATGAATTACTGGATCCTTCTTTGATTAAAACTCCATAACATAACATTACGTAGACGGTATCCAATTTGGATTTCCGTCTTTTTTCTGGACTAATTGAAAAGGATATGACATACCTATAATTGTGACGGAATTAATTAGTATGTCACAAATTATAAAATGTTATACTTTTGGGCTTGATTTTTGGATTGTGCCATATTAAAATAAACTTACAGTGAAAGCGATTACAAATATTAAGGAGTGGATGTAATGGGTACAATCGTATGTCAAGACTGTCAAAAAGTGATTGAGCATTATGAAAATGAAAAGGTTTCTACTCTTTATAGTACATGTCCGACTTGTAATACACCAGAACAAAAATAACCACATAATGGTAAAAAGCCATCCCGGCGTAATGAGAAACGTCGGGATGGCTTTTTTCATTAATAAAGCACATAATTGTTCAGTTTGGCGTTTAGCTGCAAAATAGTTGCTGTATGAAAATCAAGCAGTCCTATTTCTTACTTAAACGCTCGTTGTTCTTGGATGACGTGAATCGTTTCCAGTGTGTCATCTTCAGGTCCTTGTACCGGAAGTCCGGCTTCGATGTTTTCACGAATGTATTGGACGTTTTCTTCAGTGATGATTTCACCTGGGATAAAAATCGGAATGCCTGGCGGGTAGACCATGACGAATTCCGCACTTATTCTTCCAATAGAATCTTTTAACGCAATCACTTCAGTAGATGCGTAGAATGCATCCCGCGGAGTGAGCGATAGTACGGGAATTTGAGGCACTTTTACTTCTACTTCTTTTGTCTGGTGGGTAGAAGAGCATCGGGCCGATAGCTCTGACAAGGCTTCAATTAATAATTCAATGTCCTCTTCGCTATCTCCTGGTGTAACGATGCAAAGAAGGTTGTAAAGGTCAGATAATTCTACTTCTATCTTATAGTGCTCACGTAACCAAACTTCAACATCATAACCTGTCATTCCTAAATTTTTGACAGAAATGATCAACTTCGTCGGGTCAAAATCATAAGTAGCTTCACTACCCAAGATTTCTTCCCCTGGACAATAGATCGCTGGAATTTCATTTAATTTTCTTCGTGCGTAATCAGCAAGCTGCAAGGATTTTTCTAATAACTGTCGCCCATTGATAGCTAAATGGCGTCTTGCTGTGTCAAGAGAGGCAAGCAAGATGTACGATGTCGAAGTGGTCGTCAGCATAGACAGAATGGTTTGTACTCTTTCATGGGAGACGATTCCTTCACGTAAGTTAAGTACCGAGCTTTGCGTAAGAGACCCACCCAGTTTATGAACACTTGTGGCGGCTAAATCTGCGCCCGCTTGCATTGCGGATAAAGGCAGGCGCTCATGAAAGTGGATGTGGACTCCGTGGGCTTCGTCGACAAGGACAGGAATCTCAAAAGAGTGAGCGATGTCAACAATTTTTTTTAAGTCTGCTGTAATTCCGAAATACGTAGGATTGATCACGAGCACGCCTTTGGCATCAGGGTTGGCCTCGCAAGCTCGTTTAACAGCTTCCGGCGTGATCCCGTGCGAGATTCCCAGTTGGTCATCTAGCTCTGGATGTATGAAAACTGGCTTCGCTCCTGAAAAAATGATAGCCGTCGTAATCGATTTATGAACATTTCGCGGAACGATAATCTTATCGCCTGGATGACAGACACTCATGATCATTGTCATGATAGCTCCTGAAGTACCCTGGACGGAAAAAAAAGTATAGTCGGCTCCGAAAGCTTCAGCAGCTAGACTTTGAGCTTGCTTAATCATCCCATGAGGATGGTGAAGATCATCTAACGGTTCAATATTTATCAGGTCAATAGACAAGGCATTTTCACCGATGAAATCGCGGTATTCTTCATCCATGCCCTTTCCGCCTTTATGACCTGGGATATGAAATTGTGTAGGTTTTTTTGCAGCGTGTTCTTTGACGCCTGTAAATAAAGGAGTTTCATTTTGATTCATGACAAGTTTGCACCTCTTTATAGATTGAAAGCAACTGAATTATAGCAGGTTCGCATAAAACTGGCTAGTAATTTTTCTCATCATGAACAGCTCGTGGTAAAATATCGATAAAGGGAGGGATTGGATGAAGTGGAACACTAGAGTCACAGAGTTGTTGAACATTTCGTTTCCTATTATACAGGGGGGACTTGCTCACCTCGCTTATGCTGATCTTGCTGCAGCCGTTT
>NZ_JRNX01000176.1 GCF_000786645.1 Halobacillus sp. BBL2006 | reverse complement strand
AAAACACAAAACAAAAGCCAGACCTTTAAAAGGTCTGGCTTTTTCTATCTTTATTTAGCGTTGGAATTATGCCCCTTGTTCTGGTATCCACGCTTCCCTTTACCGTTGAAGTTACGGTTACGAGATTTGTTTTTAGAATTGAAGTTGCGATTGCCGCCTTTACGATAATTTTTCTTACCGCCTTTGCTCTTATCGCGCTGTGCATTTTTCACACTGATCGGCTGAACACTAGACAAACGAACAGGAACTTCACTGCGTTCTTTTGTCATCATTTTCAGTGCAGCTGCTACTAGATCAGAAGCATCGTACTGTTCAAGTAGTTCATTCGCTGATTGCCTGTAATTATTCAAGTTATTGTTATTGATCGTTTCAATCAGTTTTTCAACAACAACTTTTTGCTGACCGCGAGCAGCTTCTTCAGAAGAAGGAACTTTAAGGCGTTCCACTTTCTTCTTCGTAAGTTTTTCAATCAAATGCAGCTGGTCTTTTTCACGAGGGGTTACGAAAGAGATAGACTCCCCTTTACGTCCCGCACGGCCAGTACGTCCAATACGGTGAACGTAGCTCTCCGGATCCTGTGGAATATCGAAGTTGTACACGTGAGATACTTCAGAAATATCCAGTCCACGTGCTGCCACGTCTGTCGCTACAAGAATTTCGATGCGTCCACGTTTGAATTTATTCAAGGTAGACATACGTTTTCCTTGCGTCAAGTCTCCGTGAATTCCTTCAGCGCTGAATCCACGCGCTTGAAGTCCGTCTGCCACTTCGTCAACACGACGCTTCGTACGCCCGAAGACAATTGCAAGTGCAGGGTCGTGGATATCAAGAAGACGAGTCAATGTATCGAATTTATGTTTTTCAGGAATCTCAACATAGAATTGCTCGATATTTTCAACTGTCATTTCTTTCGCTTTAACTTTGACCTCTTCTGGGTTGTTCATCAAAGTTGTTGCGATGTCACGAATTTCCTTCGGCATAGTTGCTGAGAATAGAAGTGTCTGACGTTCTTCCGGAAGAGCTTTCAGGATATCACGGATATCATCGATAAAGCCCATGTTCAGCATTTCGTCTGCTTCATCAAGTACAGCCGTGTGTACACTTTGAAGCTTAATTGTTTTACGACGGATATGGTCAAGAAGACGTCCAGGTGTCGCTACAACGATGTGGTTGGATTTAAGCGCACGGATTTGGCGCTCCATGTTCGATCCACCGTAAATCGGAAGGGCACGGACTCCTTTACTTTTTCCAAGACGGTTCATTTCTTCTGCTACTTGAATAGCAAGTTCTCGTGTCGGGGCAATGACAAGTCCCTGAACACCGTTCATTTGCTTATCAATTTTTTCAAGCATCGGAATACCGAATGCTGCCGTTTTACCTGTACCTGTTTGAGCTTGACCGATCACGTCTTTCCCTTGAAGCCCTAGAGGTATTGTCTGTTCTTGAATTGGCGTTGTTTCCTCAAAACCCATAATGTCTAAAGATTTAAGAATAGGTTTTGATAAACCTAGTGATTGAAATGTTGTCAATTATTTCATGCTCCTTTAATTTTAAAGTCTTCTACCTTTATTTGCCTATATACATGTAAAAAAAGCCATCCGCCACAGGGCACTGGATAGGCTTCTCTGGTATCTGCCTGATAGATTCATTCATCATAACACACATGACATAGTTAATTCTACACATTTTCTCTATGCTTTTCAAACCCAAGAATGATAAAATGAGTGCAACCTGATATTGATTAGAGGAGGGCATCAATGGATAAGCCTCCAATTCATCCATATATAATTTTAATGTTCGGGGTGCTTTCCATTTCTACAGCTGCCGTTTTTGTAAAGCTGGCTGGAGATGCCCCCAGTTCTATAATCGCTTTTTATCGTTTATCGTTAGCTGTTATCATCATGGCTCCTTATGTAGTATGGAAACACGCAGACGAACTTAAACAAATTCATCGGAAGGACTGGATGCTTGCTATATTAGCCGGCATTTTCCTTGCCTTCCATTTCATCTTCTGGTTTCAGTCTCTAAACTATACGTCTGTAGCCAGTTCGGTTGTACTCGTATCATTACAACCGATATTCGCCTTTATCGGTACGTTTCTTTTCTTCAAGGAGCGATTCACGGTAGGCGCAGTCCTTAGTCTGGTCATTACGATTACAGGAAGCATCATCATCAGCTGGGGAGACTTCCAGATCAATGGTCTGGCTCTGTTAGGTGATATGCTGGCACTATTGGGAGCATTCACAGTAACGGGTTATTTTCTGCTAGGACAGAACTTGAGAAAGCGTCTTTCTCTGATGACTTATACATTCATCGTTTACGGTATGGCTTCCTTAACATTATTGCTCTATAACCTCATCGTTAATCAACCATTTACAGGATACAATGGAGAGCAATGGATGATTTTCTTAGGTTTAGCCATTATCCCAACCTTTTTCGGTCATTCATTATTCAACTGGACGTTGAAATGGCTGAGTACGTCTACGATTTCCATGGCTATCTTACTTGAACCGATCGGAGCTTCCGTTTTAGCTTATTGGCTCCTGGGTGAAGCAGTGACATGGACGCAATGGCTTGGAGGATCTATAGTCCTTTT
>NZ_JRNX01000175.1 GCF_000786645.1 Halobacillus sp. BBL2006 | reverse complement strand
CACCAAGCAATCCGACTGTTTCACCTGGGCTCGCATGGAAAGACACTTCATGAAGAGCAGGGTGTTGGGAATGAAAAAAAGAGACCCGTTCAAAACGAACATCTCCTGCCAGGTCCTTTTGAATCGCTTGCTTACCTTCTAAGTATGATGGTGCCTTTACGTCCAGCACTTCTTCAATTCGTTCAGCGGATGCATTTCCTCTGGAAAATACCATGATCAAGAAAGTAAAAATGCTGAAGGTAAACATGATTCTTGTCGCATAATTGATGATGGCTACAAGCTCACCTGCTTGAATATCCCCCAGTCCTAACTTATCGGCTCCTAACCATAGAATAATGAGAATGGACGCATTCATACCAAGCATAACTACCGGCATAGCAACTTCCATTAACCATAGTGCACGCTTGTTGGTCTTCATCAAACCTCTATTAACATTTAAAAAACGGTTGCTCTCAAATTTTTCTCTGCTAAATCCTTTAATTAAGCGGATTCCTGTCAAATTCTCACGGATGACTGTGTTCAAACCGTCGAGTTCATGCTGGACAAGCTTAAACAGGAACACACCCTTTTTAAGCACCCAGAAAAGAAAGGCAAGAAATAAAGGTACTGCGATGACTAAGATTAACGATAATGGAACGCTAATAGAGAAAGACATAACTAAAGCAAAAATAATAAACAGGGGCGCTCTTAATGCGATGCGAACAAACATGAACAATAAACTTTGAATTTGCGTGACGTCATTCGTCATTTTTGTGACCAAACCGGGAGTAGAAAACTGTTTAAAGTTTTCATGTGTGAAATGCTGAACCTTAGCGAATATATCTCTCCGCAAATCATAACCCACTCCCTGACTAAAATGAGCAGCAAAGAAGGAGTTTGTGATTCCGGCTGTGAAAGCCAGAAAAGATAAGCCGACCAATACGCTGCCCCAAAGAGTCACAACAGAATAATCTTCTGCAATTATTCCGCCATCGATAATCTTTGCCATAATTAATGGCTGAACCAGTTCGACGATTAATTCGACTATCATCAAACTTAGCGCAATACTGGCAGACACTTTATAATTCATTGTATAGGCGATTATTTTTCGCATAAAAAAGTTCCTCCGCTAGTATGAAAGTTCCTCTCATTATACAGGATAATAGAATAGGATAGAACTTTGTGAGCTTTCCTTGCCCACTTATACAAAATCTCCTACTTCCGCTATATAATTATAACTTTTGTACAATGTTAAAAGCAGGGCTATACGGTTCATAAATCAGCCAAAATCACGGACTTGATTTTTAAAATTAGCTATATTATAAATAGTTAATGTGTACAAGTAACAAATCTGTAACTACTTGTGGTATCAAGGGAAACCCAATAGAATTATACTAGTAGTATTTTCCGAACCGAATAGGAAGGTGATAAAGTGAGGGATAATATCAAGCCCATTTTTCCCGTCACGGAAGAACTGCTAGAATTAGTCGACCTACTCAATCAAGTATCCGATACTTCAGGTGATCAAGTGATCCCTCAGACCATGACTGTGTTAAACAGAGTTTACGCACAAGGGATCATGGAAGGATACCAAAAGGCTATGGAAAAGCAAGGAACAAAAAAATAATTCAAGATGAGGTGACACGTGTGAGCGAATTGGAGACAGGAATTGACATCACTCTTGAAGTCGTTTGCGGCAAGTGGAAAGGTGCTATTTTATGGCAGCTTCTTCATAAAGACCGTCTAAGATTCAATGAGTTGCGACGTTCTCTTGATGGAAATATTTCGTCACGCATCCTTTCCCGTGAATTAAGAAAATTAATTGATGATGGACTAGTTGAGCGCGTCGATTATGAAACTGTCCCCCCAAGAGTCGAATATTGCATCACTCCTTACGGCAAAACCACGGCCTCATTTTTAGAGTCCATGAATGAGTGGGGAATGGCACATAAGCGAATGTCCGCTTCTAAAAGTGAGATGGCTGAAATGATCAATACCAATGATGACAAAGCAGAAAATGAATTAGGATAAACATTTACCTTTTATTATGGCTCTGTTAAAACTTGCTATTGAATTTACGTCACCAAAAAAGGGACTTCCCACCTGCGGAAGTCCCTTTTTGCTTATTCTAACAAAGCTCCCTTATCTTCAAGACTCGAAGTTGAGATAAAGGTCCGTGTTGGGTGAGAAGTGAGGGAGGCAAAGGGGTCGGAGAAATGGCGAGACTCCTGTGGGATAAAAGTACAGGATGAGACCCCGAAAGGCGCAGCCTGGGGAGGCTCATCGTACGCCCACGGAAAGCGAGCTATTTCGCCGATCACTTCCTCCGCACAACGACAATAGAACAGACGAATATCTCGACATTGAGTCTTCCATAATCCTGCACTTATGCTGAATTAAGGCTTATTACGAGATAATAACTTATTATTAAAAAGGATTATTTAACAAAGCCTTTTATGATTTATAAAGGCGTTTTTTGGTCAGTGGACGGTGAGGCTCATATAACTTTATATCATCACTACGCCCTTTCACGATTCTATCCTTAATAAGCTTAGCTAATACCATACTGTATACTGTTCCGTTATCTCCATACCCCAGTAAAAAATAACTGTTCGGGTATGGATGATACATCCCTACCATTGGTAATCCATCAACCATCCCCCCGTAAAATGCTGCTGAATAATAGGCAGACGAGACAGTGATACCAGGAAAACGCACGTGGATTTCTCTTAAGAGCTGGTCACGCTTGTGGACCAACTTTTTATCTCGTTCTTCCGGTTTAGCAGTATCTTCATTGAGACCACCGATAATGATTCTTCCATCTTTCGTTGTACGTAAATAAATATATGGTCGCGCCGTTTCCCAAATAAGCGTATGATTGTACCAACCAATAAAATCATCTACCGGTTCAGTGGTTACTGTGTAAGTACTGACGAAGCGTGCTTTCTTTTCCGTTTTAATCTCCATTGCGTCATATCCTGCCGCATAGATAACAACTTTTGCGCGAATGGATGAGCCTTGATTTGTCTTGATGACAGGAATATTTTCTTCATAATGCTCCCCCACCATAGCCGTATCTTCGAAGATTTTCACTCCATTTCGGTGGGCAAACTCCATCAGACCGTGCGTGAAAATGAACGGGTTCATTTCGCCGTCATTTCTGGAATAGATGGCTCCTGGCTTTTGAAAAGAATAGTGATTTCCGATCCACTCTTCTGTCACCCATGCTACAGGTGCACCTCGTTCTTGCAGCCACTCACATTCTTTCTGCAGACCTAACTGATCCTTTTCTTCACTCACATTATACAATGTATCTCTTCTCTTAAACTCCGCATCATATGAAATCTCCTGGCAGGCGGCTTCGATGTCATCAATTGCTTGTTGACATAATTGGAGATGTCTTGTGATATAATCGTCTCCAAAAGTCTGGACTAAGTCTGTAAACTTTTTTTCTCCTGAATATTGTAGAATGCACGTATTCGTACTTGTGCTCCCACGACCGATCTGCCCTTTGTCGATGACTACCACATTGAGATCTTCCTTAGCTAGGTAATAGGCACATTGCGCTCCAGAGCTTCCGCCTCCCACAATTAGGACGTCGCACGTGATGTTTTCTGCTAAAGGAGGGTACGCAGGAGCATCTGGAAAAGTATTTGGCCAATAATAACTGCCTGTTTGTATGTTCATATCGTCTACCCTTTCACTTGTTTCTTTTAGTATGGGTAGAAGACCAACAAGCTATGAAGAATAATTTGCGCTTAACTAGTTTAGATCGTTAGGAAAAACGAGACCGATTTTCCTTCTAGCCTCTTCCATCACTTTAGCTGCAATCAATGTATTTTCATGCGAATTCACTGACGATTGTATTTTTTGACTCTGAAGGAGAGTTATAAATTCCTGAATTTCATAGAACATCGGATCGAATGTATCTTCCGGAGTTAATGGCTCCACCGTTCCGTCCTTATACCGGATCTCGATTCCCCTCGGCTCAGAGATGTCAGGGATAATGACAGCCCCCTCTTCCCCTTGAATCTCACTTGGTGCATAGGAATGCTGAATCTTGGAGTGCATGATGATAGCCTCCATCCCTTCATATTCCGCAATCATACTCCCTTCTCCATCTACTCCTGATTCCAATAAAACGCCATTGGCATGGATGGTCTTCGGATCTCCGAATAGCACTACCATTGGGTAAACTCCGTAGACACCTAAGTCCATTAATGATCCGTTCGAGAATTTTGGATTAAAAGCATTTAAAACCGTACCTTCTTTGTAAGCATCATAACGGGAAGAATACTTACAGAAGTTCCCAACATACCTGCGGACCCTCCCGATTTTATGTAAATTCTCACGGATCTTAGTAAATCCTGGAAGGAATGTAGACTTGACGGCTTCCATTAGTAATACGCCTTCCCTTCTCGCTACGTTAATCATGGAAGCTACTTCTTTCTGATTGGAAGCCATAGGTTTTTCACAAAGTACATGTTTTCCATTCTCCATGCATAGGATCGCCTGCTCTGCATGGAAAGAGTTTGGACTCGCAATATAAACGGCATCAATCTCAGTACTCTCCGCAAGATTTTTGATGGAAGTAAACGTATGGGCAGCCCCATGTTTGGCTGCAAATTCTTGAGCCCGCTCTTCAGTTCTTGAATAAACGGCTATAAATTCAAATTCAGGATGTTGCTTTCCTGCTTGAAGAAATTTTTCTGTTATTGTATTTGTACCAATAATTCCAAAACGAATCATAAAACCGTATTCTCCTTTTATTAACAAGTTGGTTTCATTATAACAGGAAGATAAAAAGCGCAAACTCCTTGATGATTTTTTATAGTTAATGATGTCCCCTAATCGGTTTAGCGACGGAGCCAATGGAAAATTAGGATGTGTAGAATCCTTCAGTTAATCGATAAGTGATAGCGCAGTACAGTTTTTAGCATCCATTGACTTATCGCTTCAAAGGCTAACCCTATAAATCCTACTGAGGTAAATTAAATAAAGAAAACCTGCACAAAATGCAGGCTAGTGAATATAAGGTAACGTTAAATCAGCGAGGGCTTTCTGACCTTCTTTCGTCGGATGTACATCTCCAGTTATGATATATTCTGGATGTCCCTTATACGCTTGGTAAACATCGATTAATTGTATCGGTGTAAAATATTTTAACAACTTTATCAAAGAGGCATATTGTTGATTGATATAGTACAAAGGAGCATTCAATTTATCCCCTGCAGCAGGGTAAGGGTTATACAAATTATAAACCAATACTTTACCATCAGTAAGACGGTCGATTTCTACTATGATGGAATACATATGATAGATGAAGTCGCGTATAACAGGCGCAATTTCATCCACTTTTATTCCATCAATTCCCTTGTTTTTTTTCACTAAGTTAAGGAGATCATTGCCACCGATATAAACAAGAACATAATCCGCTTCACGTATTGAACTTCTAACCTTTTCATTTGAACGAACAGCTTGAAGCAATTCCTCTGAAGTTAAACCTGGGATGCTTAAATTGGTGACCTCCACCCTTTTTTCTGACCCAATAAGATAAGGGAAGGCTTCCTTTGGAGGCTGATGATTGTCCTTGGAAAGATTGTATCCATATGGAATAGAATCCCCTAAAGCAACGAGTCGTTTTGACCCCTCAGCAAAACTCATATGAACTTGAAATGAAGTAACGATGAGAGCAAAAACAATCATCACCTTGTATACCATATCCAATCTCCTACTTCCTTACCTCTTCCTATGTAAGAAACACGACGCTGGACTTGCCATGCGTCATGCTTGATCTATTTATTACCGATAAACATCTGCGTCCAGTATTGGCCGTCTTTCGCAAACCCGACTCCAATATGAGTCATGTTTTTGTTCATGATGTTCTTACGGTGTCCAGGACTGTTTAACCAGCCTTTAACGACCTGATCAGGAGTCTGTTGACCAGCAGCAATGTTTTCAGCAGCTGTACGGTAATCCACTCCAAATTCCTTTAACATGTCAAACGGTGTGCCGTAGGTTGGTGAAGTATGTGAGAAATATTTGTTATCAGACATATCTTCAGCCTTTGTTTGGGCTACTTCTCCAACATCTGCACTATTTTTCAATGGTTTTAATCCATTTTTTTCACGTGCCTGATTGGTTAACTTAATGACTTCTTCTCTAAAAGCCCCGTCTACTTGATCAACACGCTCTTTGTTTGTACCTAAGTTGTCATTGTTATTAGCGTTGGTGTTGTCATTTCGATCAGCATTCTGATATACATTCGGGCCTTGAAAAGGCCCTATAGGACCATTTGGGTTCAAACCTTCATAAGGAATGTTTGCATCAAAACGGTTTTGACCAGGAACTTGTCCTTGTTGATCAGGCATCTGATGAGGCTGGATTCCTTGATCTTCTGGACCAAAGCTTACTTGGTTCAAATTATTCTGTTGTCTTTCTCTAGCTCCTTGTTCGGTCGTATTACAAGCTGCAAGCATGAATACCATGAGAGCAGCAAAAATCATAAATAAACCTTTCTTCATCTTTCATCCTCCTCAGGAATTCATCACCCTTACTATTTACTTGAGGTAATTTTTTATCCTGAAGAAAAGGTTCCATTTTTCTCTAATAAAAGCGCAAGAATCCAAGTAGACTTAACGCTTCCAAATGATGAGAATACTGCTCATAGAAAAACCGCTATGTTGTTACATAGCGGTCAGCAATTAAGTCGTGTGACAATCAGGACAGCAAGTATTACATCCGTTGACCTGGTCATAAGTATTTCTAGCCTCTTCCATAGCACTTGCACAATCCGTGTGACCTCCAAGTGCGAGCAAATTCTTTTCAAACGGCATGAACTTACAACCTTCTTTGTGTACCTCATGGTCTCCATCAGTTTGCTGATTTTGATTCACGTAAAACTGAGCCAACAAGAAAACCTCCTTTTTATTTTTTCTGTTTACCCCTGC
>NZ_JRNX01000174.1 GCF_000786645.1 Halobacillus sp. BBL2006 | reverse complement strand
ATTGCGATTCATGGAGCTTTGATCGGTTCTGTTTTAACCGCGTATTTATACACAAAAATCAAAGGGCTCTCCTTCTGGATGATGGCCGATATTGCTGCACCTAGTATCATCCTTGGTCAGGCCATCGGACGCTGGGGAAACTTTATGAACCAGGAAGCCCATGGCGGCCCTGTTACGGAGAGCTTTTACAATAACTTCATGCAATACTTGCCAGGGTTTATCAATCAGCAAATGTGCATTGATGGAACTATGTATCATCCGACTTTTCTTTATGAATCTATCTGGAACATTATCGGATTCATATTACTTCTCGTTTTACGCCATAAATTCAATCCTCGTCGAGGAGAAGTGTTCTTGAGCTACGTCATCTGGTACTCATTCGGGCGTTTCTTTATTGAAGGCATGCGTACGGACAGCCTTTACTTATTCGGACAGATCCGAACGGCGCAGTTTATTTCCATTGTTCTCATCGCATTAGCGATTGCTGTCATCTTCTACCGACGCAAATCAGGCATGGCGAATAAATATTATAACGGAAAGAAAGTAAAATAGAGGAGAAGAAGGAATGAAGGGAATACTCTTAAGAGGTGGCAAGAAGGGACTGGAACTGACTTGGACTCTCGGAAAAGTAATTTTTCCAGTCACGTTGATCGTGACGATCCTTCAGTTCACCCCTGTCTTGCCATGGGTGATGGGCAAACTGGAACCTGTCATGAGGTTGATCGGATTAACTGGCGAAGCGGCCGTTCCCCTTGTCGTCGGAAACTTTTTGAATTTGTACGCAGGAATAGCTGCAATCATCTCGTTTGAATTTACTGTAAAAGAAGTGTTTATTCTTGCGATCATGCTTTCTTTTTCCCATAACTTGCTGATCGAATCGACAGTCGCAAAACGTGTCGGTGTCAGCTGGTGGTTTGTAGCAGGTGTTCGACTGAGCCTGGCGTTTCTGTCCGCTGTTTTGATCAATACCTTTTGGAAGGGTGGAGGCGAAGTTGCAAAGTACGGCCTTGCGCCAGAGAAGATCGCTGAGCCGGATGGATGGCCTGAAATCATCTGGCATGGGCTGGAAACTGCTCTCATCGGGATCTTTCAGCTTGCCTTAATCGTCATTCCATTGATGATGTTCATGCAATATTTAAGGGAAAAAGGGTGGCTGGATCTTTTTTCAAAGTGGGTCGCTCCATTCACAAAGTTTCTCGGCATGGAAAGAAACACTTCGATGACGCTTGTCGCAGGACTCACAATCGGTCTTGCTTACGGTGCAGGATTAATGATCCAGGCCGTCGAAGAGGATGGCGTTTCAAAAAAGGACATGTATTTAGCTGTTCTTTTCTTAGTTTCCTGTCACGCAGTGGTTGAAGATACTTTGGTTTTTATCCCTTTAGGCATTCCGGTATGGCCGCTTCTTGCCATCCGGTTATTGACGGCGATTTTGCTGACTGCCGCTGTCGGTTTTATTTGGAATAAGCTACAACATGAGAGAAAGGATACTTCTAATGAGCATAGGTACAATTCTTTTTGATTTAGATGGAACGTTGATTGACACGAATGAATTGATCATCGCTTCCTTCACCCATACGATCAGCCAGTACAGCGATCGTGAATATAGACGTGAAGAAATTCTCGAGTTCATCGGCCCTCCTCTGCGTGAAAGTCTAAGAAAAATCAACCCTGATCGTGTTGAAGAAATGATTGAAACGTATCGAAAGCATAATATTGAACATCACCATGATTATGTGAAGGCCTACGATGGTGTTGTTGATACGATTCATAAGCTGAACGAACAAGGGTACCGATTAGGCATCGTAACAACCAAGATGCGGAACACGGTGCACATGGGGCTTGAACTGACCGGTCTAAACGGATTGTTCGAAACCGTTGTCACCCTTGATGATGTATTGAATGCGAAACCTCATCCAGAACCGATCGTCAAGGCTCTTGACGCTCTGGATGCCAAAGCGTCAGAGTCGTTGATGGTCGGAGATAACACTCACGATATCGAAGCAGGGCAAAATGCAGGGACGAAAACAGCTGGAGTGGCCTGGACGGTGAAAGGCCGTGACGTGCTAGACAAGCTTCACCCCGATTATATGCTTACCCATATGAGTGAGCTGCTTGAAATTACAGGAGGGTAACGAATGCGTAAAACCGAGCGATATCCTGTCAAAGGAGCGAATTCACTTTGGCATGTGTACAAAACTGTGCCTTTCTTAAAAGTGGTAAAAAACTTCGTCGTCATCCAGTTGGCTCGATATACTCCTTTCCTTGGAATGAAAAATTGGCTGTACAAGACCTTTTTAAGAATGAATGTAGGAGATCAAACAGCCTTTGCGCTCATGGTCATGTTAGATGTCATGTACCCTGAGCGGATCCGGGTAGGAAAGAATACGGTCATTGGTTACAATACGACGATTTTGGCGCATGAATATTTGATTGAGGAATATCGTCTCGGTGATGTCATCATCGGAAATGAAGTGATGATTGGTGCCAATACGACCATCCTCCCTGGAGTGGTGATCGGTGATGGTGCTATCGTATCTGCAGGAACACTTGTCCATAAAGATGTTCCTGCAGGCTCTTTTGTCGGAGGTAACCCGATGCAGGTAATCTATTCGAAATCCGAGATGGATGAACGGAGAGAAAGCGATGACTTTTTTCAAAAGAAGTGAGGGAATCCTATGAAGCTTGAACAATCTGTTTTGCCTGCAGTAAAATCCATCAAAGAATATGAATCGCTGCTTGATAGCGACACTAAATACATTGTCCTTCTCGAGACCAGGCTTGGGCTTTTACGTAAACTTGTTAAGGTAGGTCAGAAATCAGGTAAAAAGATATTCGTACATATTGATCTTATTCAAGGTCTGAAGGCTGATGATTATGGAATGGAATATATCGGCCAGGAAGTTAAGCCAGACGGGGTGATCTCTACGAGAAGTCACGTCATCCATCAAGCAAAGAAATATAACTTGGTTTCCGTGCAGCGGTTATTTCTAATCGATAGTCAGGCCATTGAACACAATGTAAGCATCATTAAGAAAGCAAAACCTGACTTTGTTGAAGTTTTACCTGGCATCCTTCCGGGAATGATAAAAGAGATCAAAGACCGTTTGGAAGTTCCTGTTATTGCCGGAGGTTTGATCCGGACCGAAGAAGAAGTCGAACAGGCTCTATGTGCAGGAGCTTCTGCAGTTTCTACTTCACAGATGGACTTATGGGATTTTTAACAACTTGGATACATACACGCCCTTTTCGTGAAAAGGAACTGACGGTACACACAATCATTTGTAGATGAACTACGAATCGTTGTGTGTATTTTTTCGTGACGGTCTCTCATAGAAAGGAAGTGGCAGCGTTGACGGAATTTATGGGTGAACTCATTGGTACGATGATTTTAATTATTTTAGGCGGAGGCGTAATTGCTGGAGCCAATCTAAAAGACACAAAGGCTGAGGGGAGCTGGGTGCTGATTACGATCGCCTGGGGCCTGGCAGTTGCTATGGGTGTCTATGCAGTCAAACAGGTAAGCGGGGCTCACATCAATCCTGCCGTTACGCTTGGCCTGGCAACAGTCGGGGATTTTCCATGGTCAAAAGTCCCTATGTATATCGTGGCTCAAACGTTGGGAGCCTTTATAGGGGCGGCAATCGTTTATTTCCACTATCTGCCGCACTGGAAGGATACCGAAGATCAATTGGCCAAGAAAGCTATTTTCTGTACGGATCCCGCGATTAGGAGTCCGATTTCTAACTTGGTGAGTGAAATTATCGGAACGTTCGTTTTAGTTATAGGAATCCTGTTTATA
>NZ_JRNX01000173.1 GCF_000786645.1 Halobacillus sp. BBL2006 | reverse complement strand
CCGAATTAATGGTAAAGGCTGTGGCAAGCCAATTTTTCGGGCAGGATGTCGAAATTAAGCACTTTTCCTATGTCGAGGACAAACAGGATATTAATAATGTCATAACTATGTCGAAATATAGTCATTCCATCATTGCTTACACCATCGTCCTTCAAGATTTAAAGCAATATCTTGATCACAGAGCTGAAGAAGAGGGAATTATTGCTGTCGATTTAATGTATCCTCTGATGGATGCGTTCACTCAAAAATTTAATATGCAGCCCAATCGTCAACCGGGACAAATGAGAAAGTTAGATGAGAACTATTTCAAAAGAGTGGAAGCGATTGAGTTTGCTGTAAAGTATGATGACGGGCAGGAAGTACGAGGATTAAAACAAGCAGACATTGTCCTTGTTGGAGTGTCTAGAACATCGAAGACCCCTCTTTCTATGTATTTAGCCAATAAGCAATATAAGGTAGCCAATGTGCCTCTCATTCCAGAGATCCCACCTCCTCAAGAACTTTTTTCGATTCCAAGAAAAAAATGTATCGGACTAGTGATCTCACCTGAAAAATTAAATGACATTCGCAGAGAACGATTAAAAAGTTTGGGATTAACAAACGCAGCAAATTATGCCTCATTAGATCGAATCTTTGAAGAACTAACGTGTGCGGAAAACATTATGAAAAAAATCGGCTGTCCAATCATTGATGTCTCTAATAAGGCGATAGAAGAAACAGCTGATCTCATTTTAGCTATGTTTAATAAAAGGAGGAGCTATTCCTAATGGATAAAAAGTTTGTATTCCTATTTGATCAATCTGAAAGCGGTAAAAAAGAACTCCTTGGAGGAAAAGGCGCTAATTTAGCTGAAATGACCCGAATTGGGTTACCCGTTCCTTACGGTTTTACCATTACAACCGCTGCTTGTAATGCCTATTACGATGCCGGACAGATCATCTCACCAGAAGTTGAAGCCCAAGTATTAGAAGCCCTTCAAACACTTGAAGCTAAAACAGACAAACGCTTAGGTGATCCAACAAACCCACTTCTCGTTTCTGTCCGCTCAGGGGCCGTACATTCGATGCCTGGAATGATGGATACTGTTTTAAACCTTGGAATGAACGATGGCACGGTAAAAGGAATGGCCGAACTTACAAACAACCCTCGATTTGCTTATGATTCTTATCGCAGGTTTATTCAAATGTTCAGTAATGTCGTCCTGGATGTAGACAACTACTTCTTTGAACAACGATTAGAAGATATCCGTGAAGAAAAAGGATACCATTCTGATACAGAACTAACAGCCGAAGATTGGAAACAGGTGAGCGAAGAATTCAAATCGATTGTGGCTAGCCACACGAAACGAAGCTTCCCTCAGGATCCAAAGGAACAACTTTTCCTTACTATCAATGCCGTGTTTGACTCATGGAATAATCAGCGGGCTATTTTGTATCGTCGCATTCACCATATCCCTGGCCACCTTGGTACAGCTGTCAATATTCAAAGCATGGTATTTGGAAACATGGGAGATGATTCTGGTACAGGAGTTGCTTTTACCCGCAACCCATCTACCGGTGAGTCTAAGCTTTATGGAGAATATTTGATCAATGCCCAGGGAGAAGATGTTGTGGCAGGTATCCGCACGCCTCAGCCGATTGTCAGCCTCAAGGACGAAATGCCAGATGTCTATCAGCAGTTAGTTAATACTTGCCAGCTGTTAGAAAACCATTACAAGGATATGCAGGATATTGAATTTACTGTCGAGGGAGGGAAGTTATTTATCCTTCAAACACGTACAGGGAAACGAACCGCCCAAGCAGCCATTCGAATTGCCGTTGAAATGGTAAAAGAAAAGATTATGAATCAACGAGAAGCTCTTTTACGCGTGGATCCTGATCAGCTCAACCAACTGCTCCACCACCGAATCGATCCTGAACACAAAAGAAAACAATTAGCCACAGGCTTACCTGCTTCCCCTGGAGCTGCCACAGGCCAAGTTGTCTTTGATGCGGATGAAGCCGAGGAACTATCCAAGGACGGAAAAAAAGTCATCCTTGTCCGCCCTGAAACAACCCCTGATGATATTCATGGAATTGTGGCTTCCCAGGCGACCGTTACGAGTCGCGGCGGAATGACAAGCCATGCAGCCGTTGTAGCTAGAGGTATGGGAAAAGCCTGCATATGCGGCTGCGACTCCATAAAGATCCACTTGGAGTCCAAACAATTCATCGTTGGGGCAACGACTGTGAACCACGGGGATACGATTACGATTGATGGTTCAACCGGTGAAATCTTCCTCGGAGAAATTCCAATGATCGAACCAGAGCTTTCAGATGAATTCCAATTGCTGCTTCGCTGGGCCGATGAAGAGACGAAAATGGGCGTACGGGCAAATGCTGATAATCCAGTTGATGCTGAAAAAGCATTGGAGTTTGGAGCAGGAGGCATTGGACTTTGCCGTACAGAGCATATGTTTATGGATGCCTCTCGCATTCCTACGGTGCAAAGTATGATCCTGTCTGAAACCACTGAGGAACGTAAGGAGGCTCTCGACAAACTCCTGCCTATGCAGCAGCAGGATTTTGAGCAAATTTTTGAAACGATGCAAGGTCATCCGATTACCGTACGCTTATTAGATCCGCCCCTTCATGAGTTTTTGCCGGATAAAGAAGAACTGCTCGTTGACGTGACAAAGCTGCAACTGACCGACCCTAATTCATCCGATCTACAAGAAAAGCAAAACCTCTTACGGAAAGTAAGGCTGTTAGAGGAATCAAATCCGATGTTAGGGCATCGTGGCTGCCGCTTAGGAATGATCCACCCTGAAATTTATGAAATGCAAATCCTGGCGATTTTTAATGCGATGTATAACGTGATGAAAAAAGGGATCAACGTTAAATCCGAAATCATGATCCCTTTGGTCAGTCATGTGAATGAACTTAAGGAAATGCGTCACCTTGTGACCAATATTGGCGACCAGGTGCAGGCAGAAACAGGACAAGCATTCGATTATCTTATTGGGACCATGATTGAAACACCGCGAGCGGCGCTTACAGCCGATCAAATTGCCGAAGAAGCGGACTTTTTCTCTTTCGGAACCAACGATTTAACTCAAACCACCTTTGGATTCAGTCGAGACGATGCAGAAGGAAAGTTTCTCCAGCATTATGTAGAAAGCGATGTCCTAAAAAGAAATCCATTTGTATCATTAGATCAAGAAGGTGTAGGAAAACTTGTAGAAAGTGGTGTGAGACTGGGAAGAGAAACAAAACCTACTCTTAAAACAGGGATCTGTGGAGAGCATGGCGGCGAAAAAGAATCGATCCAGTTCTGCTTTAATTTAGGAATGGATTATGTAAGCTGCTCCCCTTTCCGTGTTCCATCTGCACGTCTTGCAGCAGCTCAAGCGACCATTCGTCACGAGCAAAGTAATCGTCTGAAAGAACCTCAGTATAATTAATACTGCAGAGAGGAAACATTCTTCTTCTAAGAATTAGTTAATACAGTAATGGAAGTAGTAAGAATAAATGGTAAGGAACTCTTAACAACTTCGTTGAGGGTTCCTTTTCTTTTTGTTCACTAATTATAGATGGTCTCTGCCATCGAAAGTGAAGCATCATTGTTAATCCCCCCTTATAGTCACTGGGAAGAAAAGTATACAGCTGTCAAGAGAATCCACAAAAGAGGAACTGCCCCCAAACCCCCATTCAGAAGAGAAATAGGTAGAAATTTAGCGTATTTGTTACACAACTGTAAAATCGTGTCGAATTATAATATGCTACTATATTTGTGGGAGAAAAACTACCAATCAATACATAATCAGGGGGGATTTTCTTTTGAGGAAAAAGTTTGTCAGTGTCGTTTTAGCTAGTCTTATGGTAATGGTCCTGTTTGTACCACATACTCACGCAGCATCAGCTTCAGGCGATGAAGTGATCAAGCTTGCAAAAAAATATCTTGGAACTCCATACCAGTGGAGTGGAGAAACACCGGATGGATTTGATTGTTCGGGATTTACATACTATGTAATGGAGAAATTTGGGGTCAATCTTTCAAGAGGTTCCTATGATCAATATAAACAAGGTACATATGTTTCAGCATCGAATCTTCAAAAAGGAGACTTAGTCTTCTTCTCAGGTACATACAAAGATGGTATTTCCCATGTAGGGATCTATATCGGAAATGGTGAAATGATTTCTTCTACCAAGAGCAGTGGAGTTGCCATTGATCCGGTCTTCTCTGGTTATTGGGGAGATAAATATACGGGTGCAAAAAGATTTTTAGATAACAGTTTCTTCAGCGATGTTTCAACTGATTACTGGGCTTATGATGAGATTAAACATTTAAATGACGAAGGTATCATCAATGGGTTGCCTGACGGAAGCTTTGGACCAAATGATAATGTATCCAGAGCGCAAGTTGCTAAAATGGCGATCGAATCCTTGAATCTTACACCTTCTTCGTCCGGCCAATTCAACGATGTTCCCTCATCTCACTGGGCATATGAATACATAAATGCAGCGGTTAAAGCTGGTTTGGTCAATGGTTATGGGAATGGTGAATTCAAACCAGATGAAGATATTACCAGAGCTGAAATTGCAGCAATTGTTACTAGAGCTTTCGAATTAAGCGGAAATAGCAGTTCTTATAGTTTTGAAGATATGAACTCTTCTCATTGGGCATATGACGATGTGTACGCATTAGCTTCCAATTCTATTACTACAGGGTACAACGACAACACATTCCGCCCTAACGAAGAAGCAACACGAGCTGAATTTAGCGCTTTCTTGTATCGTGCTTTAGATTAAACAATTTCAGCAACCTTACTCTATAGATAACTCAAATGATAGGTGATTAAGAATATAACATTTAATAGAACCTGACCGCCTATGATGGATAGACGGTCAGGTTCTTCATTTATTATTTCATCGTTTGATACCCCATGGTAAGTACTCTCTTTTTTGTCCCATTGATACCTTTTTTCTATCGCAAAAGAAACCATCAACCCCGACTTTCTCTACTATTAAGAGTCAGTCCATTCATTAACTTTTCAATGCTAGCCCCTTGCAGTCTTTTTAGAACATAAATTATAAGTTTACAAAACTATTTCTAGCAAGTGGTTGGGCGTTATCTTATCTCCACCCTTTAATTTATTACAAACGTAAAAGTTTTTTATTGATTTGTAAGTCTCTCATTAAAGATTACTAAGAATCAATAAATACTATTCAATATCAGTTTTTCCTCCTCTATGATAATGTTTAGTTGATTTAAATCTATTAAGGAGGAGTTACTATTGAAATTGAAAAACTTTTTTAAGAAGGCGACCCTGTTCACCGTTGCTTTGGGAATGACCATGGGACCTACAACAACTTTCGCAGCACCTGCAAATGAGGACCCAACGATGAATGATGAACATTTTTTAATCGTTGGCCATAGAGGTGTCAGTGGATTAGCACCTGAACATACGATTCCGTCTTATGACCTTGTCAAAGAACAAAAAGGAAACTATATCGAAGTGGATATTCAGATGACCAAAGACGGGAAACTTGTTGCCATGCACGATACGACCCTCGATCGAACAACAGACGGTACGGGTGAAGTGCGCGATTATACGCTTGAAGAAATCAAACAGCTTGATGCGGGATCCTGGTTTAATGAAGCTTACCCGGAAAAGGCGAAAGCCTCCTACAACGGACTTGAAGTGCCAACCCTCGAAGAAATTTTTCAACGATACGGAAAAGACGCAAACTATTATATTGAAACAAAATCCCCGGATGTCTATCCTGGAATGGAAGAAAAACTCCTGGAATTATTGGAGAAGTACAATCTTGACGGGGTGAACGAACAATCCAGCCATGTGATTATTCAATCATTCAGTCAAGAAAGTTTACTTAAAGTTCATGACTTGAATCCGAATCTTCCCCTAGTCCAATTGCTTTGGTATGAACCAGGGGAAAATGGCAAATACGTAGAAGATAAAAATATCACCCCTTCTCCCTCTGAAATGACAAAAGGTGACCTAGAAGAAATTGATAAGTATGCGGTCGGCATCGGTATGAATTACCGCTATGATGGAGAACTGATTTACGATGAAAGTTTCATTGGATTGGCAAGAGAACTTGACTTGCTCGTTCATCCCTACACAGTGAATTCAGAAGCAGATATGGACATGCTCCTGGATTGGGGTGCTACAGGCATGTTCACGAACTATGCAGGAAAATTATTTGAGGTATCCCATCACTAAAGAAATGGTCAGACCATAAAAATGGTCTGACCGTTTCTTTTATCTTAATGGCTAAATTTGATCTAAACTGTTTACTAGTTCATAAAGTTTGGACTGCAATCCTAAATACATAATTTCGATCAAGATAGTAGTCTTCCTAAAAGTGAATAGATTGATATTTTTTAATTTTTTAGAGGAGAAAAAAATCGTATAAGTCAGTTAACTATTCTTAAAACGTTTTTTTCAGAAAAAAGAGAAGGCACTCTCTTCATAAATGTATGCTTCACGAGCAAATACATTTTGAAAGAGGCCTTCTCACAAAAAGGATTATTTTACTGTGCCTGCATTGGCAGGATGTTCTCCATGACGATAGTAATCGGCATCAATAGGATCCAGAGGTTTACGACCAAGGATAAGATCTGCTGCCTTTTCCGCCAACATCAATACTGGTGCGTGGATGTTGCCGTTCGTAACATAAGGCATGGCAGATGCATCGACTACTCGTACATTGTCGAGTCCGTGAACTTTCATAGTTTCCGGATCTACCACAGCCATAGGGTCTGATTCTGGCCCCATCTTAGCTGTACAAGACGGGTGAAGGGCAGTCTCTGCGTCTTCTCTTACCCATTCCAAGATCTCCTCTTCTGTTTGAACGGTAGGACCAGGTGAAATTTCCCCAGCATTGTACTTCTTCATAGATGGCTGAGACATAATTTCACGCGTGATCTTGATGGCTTCTACCCACTCACGTTTGTCTTGTTCCGTAGATAGATAGTTGTAAACCATGCTCGGGTGCTCTTTCGGATCTTTCGACTTAATTTTCAATGATCCGCGGGCATCAGAGTACATCGGTCCAATGTGTACTTGGAATCCGTGATCCGTTGGTGCTTTTTGTCCATCGTAACGTACCGCTACCGGAAGGAAGTGGAACATCAAGTTCGGGTAGTCGACGTCTTCGTTTGAACGGACAAAGCCTCCACCTTCGAAATGGTTCGTTGCTGCAGGACCAGTACGGCCGAGCATCCACTGTAAGCCGATCCAAGGCATGCGTCTCTTCTGCAGGTTAGGCTGTTCGGAAACAGGAAGAGGGCATGCGTGTTGTACGTAAACTTCAAGGTGATCCTGAAGGTTTTCCCCTACACCTGGAAGATTGACGACCGGTTTAATCCCAAGGGAGCGCAAGTGTTCGGCATCTCCTACACCGGACAGTTGAAGGAGCTGCGGCGTATTGATAGCTCCACCTGAAAGAATGACTTCACCTGCTTCAACTTGATGCATTTTTCCGTTGCGTTTATAGGTCAATCCTTTAGCTTTAGTACCATCAAAGTCGATGCTCGTAACGAAAGCACGAGTCTTCACCGTTAAGTTCTCACGATTCATTGCCGGATGTAGATAAGCACGTGAAGCTGACAAGCGCTGGCCTTTGTACACATGCTTATCAAACGGTCCGAACCCTTCTTGACGGAAGCCGTTCACATCAGGGGTTTTGTTATACCCAGCCTCTACAGCTGAGTTAAAGAAGGCTTGGAATAGAGGATTTTTGGCTGGTCCGCGTTCCAATTTGATCGGCCCGTCGTGACCACGAAGTTCATCATCTGGTGATCCTAAAGCATTCTCCAGGCGCTTGAAGTACGGAAGGCAGTGAGCCCAATCCCAGTTTTGCATACCTTCGTCAGATCCCCAGCGTTCATAGTCCTTCGGATTTCCGCGCTGATAAATCATACCGTTGATGGAGCTGGAACCTCCAAGTACTTTTCCACGCGCGTGCGGGATACGACGTCCATTCATATATGGCTCAGGATCCGATTCATATTGCCAATCGTAAAGATTTTTTCCAGAAGGGAACGGCAACGCAGCCGGCATTTGGATCAATAGGTCCCATGAATAATCACTGCGTCCCGCCTCTAAAACAAGAACGCTCTTTTTCCCATCTGCACTTAGACGGTCGCCGAGTACTGAACCCGCACTACCGCCACCAACAATTACAATATCATATGCTTCTGTCATATCTGTTCCTCCTCGATGTTAAATTGGATGGAAGGGATTCGGCAATGGGAAAAGCACTGCTCGAAAACCCTTCTTCATTTATTGGTTTAGTTTATCGTTATTCTTTTTCTTACCATTTACTTGATTACTAGGTTGCTTAGAACCAGTTAATAGGTTCAGGGTTAAGGTTTTGGAATATATGCTTGGTTTCTGTATATTCTTCAATTCCCAGTTTGCCTAGTTCGCGTCCAATTCCAGACTGCTTAAATCCACCCCACGGCGCGTGTGGGAAATAAAGGTTGAATTCATTAATCCAAACCGTACCCATACGCATCTTCGCTGCACAGCGTTCAGCTTTTGCAATATCGTTTGTAAAGACGCCGCCAGCAAGACCGTAGATAGAGTCATTCGCAAGCTTTACTGCCTCTTCTTCTGCACGGAACTTCTCAACCGTGATCACTGGACCAAAACCTTCTTCTTGAACAACGCTCATGTCTGTTGTGCAATCTGTGAAGATAGTTGGCAAGTAGAAGAATCCTTTTTGTAATTCCGGATCTTCTGGGCGTTTTCCGCCAACGGCTAAGGTAGCCCCTTCTTCAATCCCTGCTTCTACATACTTTTCTACTTTTGCAAGGTGTTCAGCTGAAATAAGTGGTCCCATTTGGGTATCTTCCTCAAATCCGCTTCCCAGCTTGAATTTTTTCACTCGCTCCACAAGCGCGTTAACGAAATCATCGTGGATGCTTTCTTCTACAATCAGTCTTGTACCAGCGGAACAGATCTGCCCTGCGTGGAAGAAGACTCCGTTTAACGCTTGATCGACAGCAAGATCAAAATCAGCATCAGCAAAGATGATATTCGGGTTTTTCCCTCCAAGCTCAAGAGCAA
>NZ_JRNX01000172.1 GCF_000786645.1 Halobacillus sp. BBL2006 | reverse complement strand
GGTGATGTGAGCCACCATATAATGAGCATTGAGAACGTTATGAAACAATAGAAAAATGAAATAGTAATTGAATGTATTGATTCCTCCGACCAGGACAAACCTGGTCAGCTCATTATTGAGAGATTTTATCTTTAGATTCATGAATATTGGATTCCTTTACTAAATAATGCGGTCGTCGCTTCACTTCATTGTACATTCTTCCGATATACTCCCCAATGACGCCAAGACTCAGTAACTGTACGCCCCCAAGGAAAAGAATAGCAGAGATTGTGCTGAAATAGCCTGGTACATCAACACCGTTTCTTACAATTTGCAGAAAGATGAAGGCAATGTAACCAAGCGATATGAATAGAATAAACAAGCCTGTATATAAACAAATACGAAGCGGCTTCGTATTAAACGAAACAAGTCCATCAATCGCATAGTTTAACAATTTAGACAGCGACCATTTCGATGATCCTGTTTGACGCGCAACATTCTCGTAATTGATGACTTTTTCATCATAGCCTACCCAGGCAAACAATCCTTTTGAAAAACGATTGCCTTCACTTAACTTTAATATATCATTCACTACAGGTCTGCTCAGCAGACGGAAATCACCGATGCCATTTTTGAGTGTCACATCGACTAAATGATTGATCCCTTTATAAAACAGGGTCGAAAGCGTTTTTCTTAATGGAGATTCGCCATTTCGATTCCGTTTTGCGATGACTTGATCATAGCCTTCTTCATAGCCATCAATCATTTCGGGAATGAGGAAGCAAGGGTGCTGAAGATCTGCATCCATTATGATAACAGCGTCACCTTGGGATTTCTGCAGGCCAGCCAATAAAGCCGCTTCCTTACCAAAGTTACGAGTGAACGACACATATTTCACGTGCGGGTGTTTTCTTGCCAGATCTTGAATGGAATCAAGCGTCTGGTCTTCGCTTCCATCGTCAATAAAAATAAGCTCATAATCATAGTTAACCAGTGACATGATGTTATGTAGATTTTCATAAATCAATGGAATATTTTCTTCTTCATTGAAAGAAGGGAGAATCAAGGATATTAATGACCTTCGCATGGTCTTATACCTCCATTTATTTTCCGCATTTTGATTCAGTTCATAGTCTTTCATTAATACCTCGTTCCCGAATTTATAAACTTTATTCATATTTGGAAATGAAAGGGACTTATTTACTGATTCGTCTATTATGACTTCCGTAGGAGATAGAGGTAAGAACGGATACTAAGAGGGGATATAAGAAAAAAATGGTATGATGAAAATAGTTCAAATTGTGGAAAGGGGTTTGGGATTATGCGCGGAGATGAACAATTTATGAATGATTTGGAAGATATGGACGAAGCGTTCAGTGGTTGGGATTTTTCATTCGTAACAGAGACCGGGCGCATTCAAAATGGAGCTTTATCATGGTCTTACGGTAGTCTGGTTCTTCCGTTAATGAAACAATCAACGTCTATGTTGGATATGGGAACTGGCGGAGGAGAATTTTTATCCCAGCTTCGACCTTTACCCGCCCATGTGGCAGCGACAGAAGGATACGAACCGAATGTCCCTATTGCCCAAAAACGTCTTTAACCATTAGGGATAGAGGTTAATCAGATTAATGAAAATGACCAACTCCCTTTTGAAGATGATACGTTCGGTTTAGTGATCAATAAGCACGAATCTTTTGACCCCTCTGAAGTAAAACGAGTATTGAAAGCGGGAGGAGCTTTTTTGACCCAGCAAGTGGGCGGACTGGATTGTATACGAATCAACGAAACGCTTGGAGCTATGGATAACGAGTACAAAGAATGGAACTTGACAGAGGCGATGAAAGGTCTTAAAGATCATGGATTCAAATTAACCTCGAGTCGCGAAGAATACCCCGTCCAGCGCTTTTATGACATCGGTGCTCTTGTATATTACTTAAAAGCTATCCCATGGCAAGTACCAGATTTCAGCTTGGAGAAATACGAAGAGGAATTATATACCATTTATGAAATGATAAAGGACCGGGGATATTTCGAGGTGAGGCAGCATCGTTTTTTAATTAAAGCTGAGATAGAGTAGGCTTCAATCTGAAGGAAGCGTACATAAACTAACATTTATTATACATCTTAGATGGTATTTACTTCCTATTGGGGCTGTGGTACGATTTAAAAAATTTACATGGGAAGAGGAGAAGAGTAGAGGAATGATTTCTTCACAGAGAGCTCCTTATGCTGGGATGGAGCAGGAAACGTTTTTTGAACCAAGCCTCTGAGCAGTCTATCGGAACTTGTCTAAGTATCCGTTAAACCCGCTTAAGACCGTTCCATTGGAGCTGTTGTTCGTTAACTTATTTAATCAAACGATTGTTTTAAAAAGGAGTCGATCACAATAAGAAGGTTTACCTCGGCCGATCATCTTCAGGCCATCAAACCGCTCCTAAGTTTAGCGACATCAGAGAGTAAAGCTGAACAGTCGATGTTTCAATATCTTGAGTCAGAAGAACAATCCCTTTCTATACGAAAAGGAGGGGATTCTTGCCGGGTGCATCGGAATAAAGTTCTCTACGAAACACAAAGCTGTCATCCAACAAATTGCAGTCTCGCCGAATTATAGGAACCAGGGGATTGGCGAAAGAATGATTGAGTTTTTCCTTGAACAATATAATTTAAGAGAGTTATCGGCTGAAACGGATGGTGATGCAGTAGGCTTTTATCAGAAACTTGGATTTGAAGTGAAATGCCTTGGTGAAAAGTATAAAGGTGTGACCAGGTATCGGTGCACTCTATATCAAAACTAGCACTCCCTTCTATAGTGTGGGTGTTTTTTTTATGTATTCATTCAAAATAATTTGAATAATTAATTCTATAAGTTTAGAATGTGAATGAGGTGATAAAATGGAATTATTTTCTACGAGTACAAAAGGAAGAGAAACGTACCGAATTGAATTGAAACAATCCTTATTGTGGGAGACAGCCTTAGGACTTGCTGCGATCACGAATGATGCCCTAATTCAAACGCTAGAGTATCCAAAAGAAAAGTGGGAGGAAGTTAGAAATTCCTTGAGCCCATCATTAGAAGCCGAGGTTCAATACGTCCGTGAGAAAAATACGTGGAAAACATTACTTCAGCTGCTCCATCAAAAAGACTTCCAAACAATGGATGAGTTCCGTTCCTACATCAAAGAACTTCCCCAAAACGATTTAAGGCTCATCTCCATCCCTTACCTTGGAGAAGATTATCAGCATACAAGAAGCCAGGCTGCACAAGGTTCAATAGAGGCGGTGAAAGAATTACAAAAGCAAACAAAAGATAATTCTTTTTTTTCAGAATACATTGCGTTCATCTGTGCGATAGATGTGGAGAAATTGAAGGACCACTTGATCAAAGTGATGGCAGGGTGGCTGGAAACGGTTATTAAACCAAATCAGGAAGATATGTCACGCCTTTTAAGTAGAGATGTAGAATTAAAAAATTCGATGGCTGAAAAACTTGAGGCCGAAGCTTTTGTCGAGTGGGCTACACATGGAGTCACCTATCGGCCAGAACCTAGCGTTTACAAGGTGATTATGATCCCACAGTATATCTACAGACCGTGGAACGTCGAAGCGGATATCGAAGGGGCCAAGGTATTTTATTATCCTGTCGCAAATGAGAGTATCCAGCCCAACGACCCTTATGTCCCCAATCAAATGCTCGTACAAAAATATAAAGCTTTGGGAGATGAAATCAGACTTCGCATGTTAAAGATACTTAGCGAAAGAAGTATGACACTACAGGAGATGACGGAAAGGTTGGAGATGGGAAAAACAACGATCCACCATCATTTAAAATTATTGAAATCAGCCAGGCTGGTAGCGGCATCATCCTCACGTTACGAACTAAATGTTCGAGCTCTCACCACTTTGCCAAAAGAATTACAAGTATTTTTGGAGAACGAGTAAATCGATGAATCAAGCTGAAGAGAAGTTTGAAGCCCTAGGAAAAGTCCGTGAGTTTAAAACAAATGGTCAGGTTTTCAGGTTTATTGGTGGCAATCTTGTGTCCTTCTTTGGCGATCAAATTTACATGATTGCATTACCCCTAATTGTATTAGCGATTACAGGGTCTCCTTTGAGCATGGGAATTGTCGCTGCCTTAGAACGCTTGCCAGTTCTTATCCAGCCCATTGCTGGAGTGATTGCCGACCGCTTTAATAGAAAAACGATTCTATTAGTCTGTGATATACTTAGAAGTCTTATTATTGGGGCGATGGGGCTGTTACATATTAACGGATTTCTATTGATGTGGGAAGTGTTTGTGGGGGCACTTGTGATAGGTGTCCTTACTCAAATTTATAATACCTCCCAATTTGCCTCAATTCCGCGGCTGGTTCAAAAGAAAGACCTACAGTTAGCGAATTCAGTGAACACAGGCATTTTTAATATGGCTGTTTTTATAGGCCCTGGGTTAGGAGGTATATTGGTAAGCTTCTTCCATCCAGGATGGGCGCTTCTTTTAAATAGTGCTAGTTTTTTCATTGGTTTTCTAACTGTCTTTAGTCTAAAACTTGCAGAAGAGGTCCACGGTAAGATTCCCAAAACATGGTGGGCTGAAATTAAGGAGGGCTTTGTGTTTGTTAAAAATCAAAAGCCTATCTTATATACGAATCTTGCCATGCTATTTTCCGTGTTTGGAACAACCTTGTTTTTAACAATGATGATTGTCCATCTAAAATTATCTATCCAAATGAATGCGGCTCAAATCGGGTGGCTGCTTTCTATTGGTGGGGGAGGGGCAGTAGCCGGTTCACTTCTGACCAATCTATTAAAGAGGAAATTCTCCTATCGGACGATTTTATTTACTGCCGGGATCACGGGAGGCATATCTATAGTTTTATTCGGGGGAAGCCAGACGTTTATTAGTTTAGCCGTGATGAATATGGTTGGGACGATTTCAGCAGCAATTATGAGTCCATGTATTGTAACAATCCGTCAGATTCTCACACCGGACAGGCTTTTAGGGCGTGTACAAGCGACAAGCCGATTTATGACGTGGCTATCCATGCCAGTCGCTGCTTTTTTAGCGGGGATACTAGGAGAACATCTAAGTACGGGGTTCCCTATTATTTTGGGCGGCGTGATCTCAACTCTAGCAACATTCATTTATTTACATCCCTCATTGAACAGACAAGTAGTAGAATAAAAGAAAAACAGTCTGGTAGATGTAGATTCCAGACTGTCTTCTTTCATCATTTAAAACGGATTTGTCGCCCATTGCAGAGATTGCTTAATGAAGATGCGCTGATGCAGTTTCAGTTGGGCTACCATATATTCAGCTAGATCCTCTGGCTGCATGAATTTTTCTTTATCGGCTTCACTTAATTGATCTCCAAAGCCCATATCTGTGGCAACGCGGCTTGGATTTAAGGTTTGAACTCGGATGTTATTTTTTCGCACCTCTTGCATAAGTGCTTCAGACATTCCCTGGACGGCAAATTTAGAGGCACTGTAAGCGGTGGAACCGGCTGTACCTTTCAAGCCATTACTGGAAGAAATGTTGATGACATCTCCTTTGTTTTTCTTAACCAAGTGAGGGAGGACAGCACGTGTCACGTGATAGGTCCCGAAGACATTCACTTCAATTGTTTTTTTCCATTCGTCAGGGTCTGCTTCAAGCAATGTTCCATGGCTCCCAACAGCGGCATTATTAATCAAAATATCGGCTGGACCAATTTCACTCTTTAAGGATTCAATGGCATTTTCTACCTCATCCATACTTGAGATGTCAGCTGTAGCAACACTTGCTTTCACTCCAAGCTTCGCAGCTTCATGTGCCACTTCATTCAGCTGGTTTTCTGTACGAGCGAGCAGTCCAACATGAACACCCTCTTTAGCTAACTCCAGGGCCGTTGCCCGTCCAATACCGCGGCCTGCCCCTGTTATATAGGCGACTTTGCCTGCTATTGTTTGTCCCATAATCAACCTTCCTTTCTGTAAAAGCTTTATAGCAAGTGTAAGTTCTTATTTTTGTTTGTTCAATTTATTAGCATAATAAACTGGTCATGTAGTTAGAAATACAAGAGTAATTTTTTCCTTATTATGTTAAAATGAGTCATCACAGTTTGCGGAGCAGGAGAAAGATAAAGTGGAATTTTTAAACGAAAAAGTAATCTGCATAGCATTATTCATTTTGATTATCCATACGATTGAAACCCTTGCCTATTCAGTTCGCTTATCGGGCGCTAGAGTAGGGTTAATTGCTTCAGCTTTATCCCTATTCAATATCATGGTGATCGTCTCAAGAATGTCGAATATGCTGCAGCAGCCGTTTACAGGGAGCCTGGTGGATGAGGCTCAGGCTGCAGGCACCACCGGTTTTGTTGAAAGCCAATTTCGTATCATCATCGGTGCTTCCACCATCGGTTCGATTGTCGGAATCATTTTGCTGCCAACATTTGTGGCTCTATTTTCGCGAATGATCATTCACTTATCCAACCAGGGCGGTTCTATGCCTTCTCTTTTCAAGACCGTTTTCACCGTTGACTATTTCAAAAGGGGTCTGAACCTCATGCATTTGCCGAGGCGTTCTTATTTGGATGGAGTATCTTTGAAGGACATGCCGAAACGGTTGTTTTTTATTAATATGATGGTGACTGCTATCTACACGATCGGGGTGTTATCTGCTCTATACGCAGGATTGCTTGCACCAGAGCGAAGCAACACAGCTGTTTTAGCGTCAGGAATGATCAACGGGGTTGCAACAATCTTACTTTCAGTTTTTGTTGATCCAAAAATTTCGGTCATGGCTGATAATGTGATTCGTAAAAAAGGCAGCTACTCCACGCTGAAGAATGTTTCCATTATGATGGTGACCTCAAGGCTCCTGGGAACGATGGTCGCACAGCTTTTATTTATCCCAGGGGCGAAATACATTGCCTGGCTGACTCAGTTTATCACTTAATTCGTGATCTTTAGGAAGAAGGAAGGTGCTGAATGAAGGAATATGTAAAAGAAATCAGAAGCTATATAGGGACAAGACCGTTGATTATCGTTGGGTCTACCGTCATCGTCAATGATTCAAAGGATCGTGTTTTATTGCAGTTACGATCAGATACGAAAGAGTGGGGACTGCCTGGAGGTGCTATGGAACCAGGGGAGAGTTTAGAGCAGACAGCACGAAGGGAACTCTATGAAGAAACGGGACTGTCGGCATATAAGTACGAACACATCGATACTTTATCTGGAAAGCATTTGTATTTCAACTATCCGAATGGTGACGAAGTGTACAATGTGATAGCCGTCTTTATTGCATCCAATATTTTCGGAGATTTAAGAATGGATGATGGGGAGAGCGAAGCGCTTGAGTATTTCTCTTTAGAACAATTGCCGCTCCAACTAGATGGTAGGGCAAAGCTTATCTTTGAAAAGTGGAGAGGGGCATTAGATGGATGAAAGAGAGACCTGAGGCAATGAATGCCGCACGAATATTTGTAAACAAGTTCTTTCCCGATTGTCAGGGAGCACTGCTCTCAGGGAGTGTTGTTCGTGGAGAAGCAACCAAAACATCGGATTTAGATATCGTTATTTTTGACGATAAAATTTCTTCTTCCTACCGGGAATCATCTTATGAATACGGGTGGGCCATTGAAGTATTTGTCCATAATTTTTCCTCTTATAAAGAGTTCTTTGATAGTGATATAGAAAGGGCAAGGCCTTCCATGCCACGCATGGTTTCGGAAGGAGTAGTCTTAAAGGAAGATCGAAGAATCGAAGCTTTAAAGCAAGAGGCTATCCAAATCCTAGACGAGGGACCAAAGCCGTGGACCGAGGAGGATATCCGGTTGAAAAGGTATTTCTTAACAGATACCCTTGATGATTTTATCGGATCTGCAGATCGGGCAGAAGGGATTTTTATCGCTCAGGCACTGTCAGAACAGACGGCTGAATTTGTACTGAGAACAAACAGACAGTGGGCAGGCTCATCGAAATGGTGGGTTCGAGCATTGCTCCAGTTTGATAAAGAGCTTACTCAGCGGTTGATTGGAGCCTTCGACCACTATTATAGAATGAATGAAAAGGAAGAAGTGATTGAAATGGTAGATGAAGTTTTACATCCTTATGGCGGG
>NZ_JRNX01000171.1 GCF_000786645.1 Halobacillus sp. BBL2006 | reverse complement strand
GCGCGAATGAGAATATTTTTATCTATAAGAAACCAATTGGTGTCGTAGGCGGAATCGTGCCATGGAACTTCCCTGTTTTCATATTAGCCCGGAAAGTGGCTACCGCACTAGTGACAGGGTGTACCATCGTATTGAAACCAAGTCAGCAGACCCCGAATACAGCTATGGAATTTACAAAAATTATTCATTCAATGGAGGAGATTCCTAAAGGTGTCTACAATGTTGTCACTGGGACGGGTTCTGAAATAGGAAATGCTTTAGCTACACATAAAAATGTCCATATGATATCGATGACAGGAAGCGTTCCTGCAGGTACGAAAGTCATGGAAGCAGCAGCTCAGAACATTACGAAAGTAAATTTAGAATTAGGCGGAAAAGCCCCGGCAATTGTAACAGCTAACGCTGACCTTGATGTGGCTGCTGAAAATATCACAACTTCAAGAGTAGCAAATAATGGACAGGCGTGTACGAATGCTGAGCGTGTGTATGTCCATGAAAGTGTAGCAGATGAACTGATTGAAAAATTACGTCACCGCTTTGAATCTCTGACATTAGGAGATCCGCGTGAGAATAAAGAAGCTGATGTCGGACCGCTCGTCAGCAAGGATCGATTGGAAGAGGTAGAGACGATGGTGAAGGAAGCCATTGAAGCGGGTGCGAAAGTAGAAATTGGAGGGGAAAGACCGGATCTGGAAAAAGGATTCTTTTATAAACCGACAATTTTAACTAACGTCGAACATGATACGGCGATAATGCAGGAGGAGATTTTTGGTCCAGTCATTCCAGTAGCAACGTTTAAAACATTGGATGAAGCAATCGAAAAAGGGAATGACACGGAATTTGGTCTTTCTTCATCCGTCTATACAGAAAACATGCACGAGGCCATGCGTGTCGTTAATGAACTCAAGTTCGGTGAAACCTTCGTCAATCGAGAGAATTTCGAAGCCGTTCAAGGTTATCATGCCGGAATGAGGAAATCAGGACTCGGTGGTGCTGATGGTAAGCACGGAATGGAAGATTTCCTTGTGACACAAGTCGTTTATATGCAATATAAAGATGACAAACAGTAAGACAAAAATAGAGAGGGTGTCCTTTACGGGCACCCTCTCTTTTATAGGTTTGACTTTAACCATTGGGTGGCAAAATCCACGGATTCTTTCATTGGGAAAAGGCAGCAATCGGCCCGTCCAACTTTCCCTTTTGTAACAGAGTATTCTTGTTCGAAGCTCGCTCCGATTTTTTCAAACGGATCGTCATTGATATCTATATCCGGGTACGTGGTCCAATGAGGATGACCATCTTTCATCAAAGGTGCTCCTCTTGTTTTTTCTTTACGTACGGCGGATCGATATTCTGATAAGTGGAAGCTTGTGTTTGAATCATACCCTACCCCTAGTAACAAAATCTTCGCCTCTCGTTGGTAGGCTTGACCGAGTGGGGATGTATCGCTCAATGGGTAGGCTAAATCGTGTTGGTTGGTGATTTGATCTGCTTGTTTCCCCCACGCCGAAATTGAGAAGGTAGGGTGATAACTGCGATACACATTTGGGAACTTGCGAAATAACTCGGGAAGCACCCCTAAATAGGTAGAAGGCGTTTTATCCGGATCGAACGTCGGCATCGTCTCGCGAATCGTTTCATGCCATTCTTTTGGAACAGGAGGGTTTTCCCACTCAACCGGATCGGAAAGAGTCGGAGAATGGGTTTGGAAAATTAATGTTCCTTCTTCAGTGATTGCGCCCATCAAAGCTTGGATGACAGCCTGAGGGCCACCGCTAACCCATCCGATCGCTTTCATTGAAGCGTGAACAAGTAGCGTGTCCCCCTTTTTTACGCCTAATTTATGTAGGTCACTTTTCAGGCTAAGGACAGTATTTGGTGCTGAAGTCTGGCTGATAATTTGTTTTTCACTCAAGGTTCAGACCTCCTTTATTTATAATTATACAAAAATAGAAAGCCCTCTTAAAAAGGCTTTCTATTTACACTCAGCGATTATCGATCGTTTCGGGATACAAGTCATGATTCATCATACGATGATCAGCCATTTGTTCAAATTTTGTCCCTGGCTTTCCATAGTTGCAGTAGGGATCAATGGAGATGCCGCCTCTAGGGGTAAACTTGCCCCACACTTCAATGTAGCGTGGATCCATTAAGTCGATTAAGTCATTCATGATCGTGTTGACGCTGTCTTCATGAAAGTCCCCATGATTACGAAAACTGAATAAATAAAGCTTTAAGGACTTACTTTCGACCATTTTTTGATCAGGGATGTAGCTGATGTAGATGGTAGCAAAGTCAGGCTGTCTTGTCTTTGGACATAAAGTGGTAAACTCAGGGCAGTTGAATTTAACAAAGTAGTCTCTATTCGGGTGCTGGTTATCAAATGTTTCAAGCACTTCAGGGTCATAGGTAAACGAATACTCATTATTTTGATTCCCAAGAAGGGATAAATCTAAGTCATCTTCCTTACGTCCAGGCATAGATAACACTCCTCAATTTTAATGGTTTAATCTTCCACCTCAGGTCATCCAATATTTGGATGACCTGAGGTGGAAGATTATTCAAAATAGCCGCAGCTCCTAAGGGCTGCGGCTTATCATTTCAGCTTCCTCAGTTTTTTATAGAGGGGGATCTAAGAAACCTCTTCTTTATGCGATTGAATGCTTCAATCATTATATAAATGCTGCATAGCCCTGTCAATTGACTCCCTTCTCATGACCTAATTATGTAAATATTTAGTCATTTCCCTTTAAAAATGATCGAAATTCCACTAAAATAGGAAGTAATTCATGAAAAATTCAGAAAATACCCAATGAATTAGCTCTGTAAGCGACAGGGCTTTATTTAAGCACAAGGAGAAAACGTTTACAAAAAACATTCTGATGAGGTGATTTAATGGATATGCAACCAATACCAGCAAGATCAGGCAATCACAACATGGATAACTACAAAGAAACGTACAACAATTTCAATTGGGATGAAGTGAAGAGTCATTTTACGTGGAGTGAAACAGGTAAGGTGAATATCGCTTATGAAGCGATCGATAAACATGCCGCAAATCCACAGAAGAAAAATCAGGTAGCTCTGAAATACTCAGCTCCTGACCGTGAAGAAGAATTAACGTTTGAAGATCTAAAAGTAAAAAGTAATCAATTTGCGAATGTGCTGAAGAAACATAATATAGAAAAAGGCGACCGTGTCTTCTTGTTCTTACCAAGAAGCCCGGAATTTTATGCAACGTTCTTTGGTATTTTGAAAGTCGGTGCCATTGCTGGACCTCTCTTTGAAGCGTTCATGGAACAAGCCGTTCGAGATCGTTTGGAAGACAGTGAAGCAACGATGCTAATTACGACTCCAGAGCTGTTGGAACGTGTACCGGTTGACGATTTACCTGACTTAAAGCAAATCGTTCTTGTGGGTGGAGATGCTCCAGGAAACTATATTTCTTTCGAAGAAGAAATGAAGAATGCTTCAGAGGATTTCGATCTGGAATGGGTAGACTTAGAAGATGGCATGCTTCTCCATTACACTTCCGGATCTACTGGTAAGCCTAAGGGTGTTTATCATGTGCATAACGCAATGATCCAGCACTATCAAACAGGGAAATGGGTGCTGGACCTGAAAGAAGATGATGTGTACTGGTGCACGGCTGACCCGGGCTGGGTCACAGGCACGAGCTACGGAATCTTTGCTCCATGGCTGAATGGAGTAACCAACGTCATTCGCGGCGGCCGTTTCAGTCCTGATGACTGGTATGGAACGATTGCTGAGAAGAATGTTTCCGTATGGTATTCTGCTCCGACAGCTTTCAGAAAATTATTGAGCGCCGGTGCGGAAGTTGCAGATAAACATGACTTATCTTCTCTGCGCCACGTCCTAAGCGTAGGTGAGCCATTGAACCCAGAGGTCATCACTTGGGGACTCAAAGCGTTTGACCTGCGTATCCACGATACTTGGTGGATGACTGAAACAGGAGGTATGTTGATTTGTAACTACCCTGCGATGGATATGCGCCCAGGCTCTATGGGTAAACCGTTCCCAGGAATTGAGGCAGCGATTGTTGATAACGATGGGAATGAGCTGCCGCCGAATCAGATGGGTAATCTAGCCATTAAAGAGGGCTGGCCATCTATGATGCGGGCGATTTGGAATAACCCAGGAAAATATGAAAGTTACTTCTTAAATGGCTGGTATGTATCAGGCGATAGTGCTTATATGGATGAAGACGGTTATTTCTGGTTCCAGGGCCGCCTTGATGATGTTATCAATACTTCCGGTGAGCGTGTTGGTCCTTTCGAGGTCGAAAGTAAATTGATTGAGCACGAAGCCGTGGCGGAAGCTGGTGTAATAGGTAAACCGGATCCTGAGCGCGGAGAAATCATCAAAGCCTTCATTACCCTTCGCGAAGGCTACGAAGAGTCGGATGATTTATTAGAGGATATCCGCCAATTCGTTAAGAAAGGGTTGAGTGCCCACGCGGCGCCACGAGAAATTGAAATTAAAGATACCATTCCAAAAACACGCAGTGGTAAAATTATGCGTCGTTTGCTGAAGTCCTGGGAGCTTGGGCTTCCGACAGGAGATACTTCTACATTAGAAGAGTAATCAATCATAAAAGAAGCGTACTTATACGGTACGCTTCTTTTTTTAGGCTATAAACGTTTGTTCCACGTGAAACAAGGCTCAAATCATCGAAAGAGACAGTCTAAGAAAGGCTGTGTTAGGATGAAGAGGATAATTCAGGAAAAGATATTATAGAAAGAATCTGTAGGTGAACAACTATGGAAAAATCATCTCATTCATTTTTAGGAACTACACTAGAAACCACCCAATGGTTCGTATTCTTACTAGCCAGTTCTGTAGCACTTCCTATTGTAATTGGTTCGATCTTTGATTTGAGCTTCACGGAAGTCTCAGGATTGATGCAGCGAACGTTTTTTGTTGTAGGGATTACTTCTTTTCTCCAAGGAATGTTCGGTCACAAGCTGCCGATTATGGAAGGGCCCGCAGGATTGTGGATTAGTATTTTTGCTGTGATGGCTTACTCAGGAGCACAATCGGGAAAAAGCTACATAGAAACACTTCAAACTCTTGAAGCCGCTATGGTCTTAACCGGCGTTTTTTTATTTTTGTTCGGAGTCTTTCGATTAGCCCATAGGGTGTTATTTGTTTTTACTCCGCTTGTAACGGGAGCTTTTTTATTTTTACTGACCGTCCAGCTAAGCGGTACCTTTTTACAAGGCATGCTTGGCATTCAGCAGGAAATTGAAGCGATTCATGTCGATCAAGCAGGCATTGCGTTTGTGACGTTTTGCTTAGTGCTCGGCTTATCGATTTTTGGAAAAGGATGGTTGAAGAGTTATGCCGTTTTAATCGGTATTAGTATAGGCTGGTTATTATATTTAGGAGTGGTCGGTGGCGCTGAGGAAAGCGGAGGAGAATCTTCCATTATTTCAGCACCGGAGTGGATGGCCTGGGGAATACCTCATTTTGAATGGGGAGTGGTTCCGTTGGCGTTTATTACGGCTGTCATTCTTTTGTCTAATATCGTTGCTTCTGTCGTTGCAGTCAGTCATTCGATTTATGGCAAGCCTTCCTATACATACAGTCAGATAAATCAGGGAAGCAGCTTTTTAGGTGTCACCCATGGAATTTCAGCGATGTTTTCATCAATTGCGAATGTTCCGCTTGCTTCGTCTTCAGGTTTTATTCACTTAACAGGCCAAAAGAAGAAAGCACCATTTTTATATGCTTCTGGGTTACTGATCATCATCGCATTTTTACCCTGCTTTGGTCGCTTTTATTTCGGGAATTCCTTCCCCTGTAGCTAATGCTGCTTTGCTTGCTACATTCGTTCAGCTGATGGGGTTAGGAATCAGCAACATTGCCAGTGAAGATCTTGACAAGCGGCGGCTTACGATATTATGTATTTCATTTTTATTAGGCATAGGTCTGATGTTTCTCCCTTCCGAGGTGTTCGCTGGCCTGCCTGGAATTGTACAAAACTTAATGAGTAATGGATTACTAGTCGGGACTGTACTGGTTATTATTATGGAACAGCTTTGGAAAGAATCGAAATCGTGAAGAACATAGAGGAAGTGATACAATGGGAAATCAACTATACGATGTCATTGGGGTCGGAGTCGGTCCTTATAATCTTGGATTAGCGGCTTTGATAGATCAAACTGATGAAGTGAAGGCTGCCTTTTTTGAAAAAACGCCTGAATTCATCTGGCATCCTGGCATGCTGATCGAAAAGATGGATCTTCAGGTGCCTTTTCTTGCTGATTTGACTACGTTTGCCGATCCAAAAAGCCCTTACACATTTATGAACTATTTACACGAACATAATCGAATGTTCCCTTTCTTTTTTCACCGTCATTTTGAGGTGCCAAGGCAGGAGTTTAATCATTATCTGCAATGGGTGGCGGAACAATTGGAGGACTTACATTTCGGCCATACGGTCATCGATGTGATCGACAAAAAAACAGCGGATACTCCTCACTATGAGGTAATCGTCAAGGAAACAGCGACAGGAGAAAAGAAGTACTATAAAGCGAAGCACGTTGTTCTTGGTACGGGGAACGAACCTATAGTGCTTAATGGGATGGACGGGCTTCCGAATGAAGATATCATGCATTCAAGCCGCTACTTATTTCAGAAAGACCATCTCTTAAAGTCGAAGCATGTGACTGTCATTGGATCAGGGCAAAGCGCTCTCGAAGTGTTTCTTGATTTATTAGAAGAACAAGAACGAAAGGATATGAAACTGACGTTATTAACGAGAACGGGCGGTCTCTTTCAACTTGATAAAGCCAAATTTGCTCAAGAAGCATTTACGCCCCAGTATGTTGATTATTTCCATAGTCTTGACTTTGAGCAGCGAAAACAGACGCTGGACACCTTGAAGCCGCTTCGTAACGGAATCGACCCACAGACTTTGGAGAGGCTCTATACGAAGCTGTATCATCGCACCGCTGGAATGAAGGATAGTCGAGTCCTGATTCAGCCGATGACAGAGGTCCAGAATATAGAAGCAGTAGAAGAGGGGTATCAACTTCACTGCAAACAATGGCAGGAAGATGTTGAGTACACATATGATACAGAAAAAGTCGTATTCGCTACAGGATACAAACCACACATTCCCGAGTGGTTTATGGATAGATATAAGGATAAAGTCGAATGGGAAGATGAATTAATGTTCAAAGTAACAAGAGATTACCAGCTTGTTTTTGAGGATGAACGCGACCACCACATTTTTACGCTCACAAATCTTGTACACTCTCATGGCGCAGGAGCGACGAATCTTGGCTTGTCTGTTCATCGAAATGTGCATATTATTAATACGATCGCTGGAAAAGAAGTATATAAGAATCAAGAAGATACGACATTCCAACAATTCTCGATGAAAGAATTCGGAGGATCCCAATAACCATTTAATTGAAAGAAGAAATGTTTAAGTTTAGTTTCACGGGGAAGATATCTTGTGTGTAAAAAATTAACATTAACATTCAAGGAGATGGTTGTATATGAGTAAGATTGCTTGCGTTATTACGTCCATGTTTGAAGATGTCGAATACACCCAGCCTGCAGAGGCTTTCAAAAATGAAGGTCATGAGATCACTACAATTGAGTGGGAAGCAGGGAAAGAAGTTGAAGGGAAGCAAGGAGAAGCTTCCGTGAAAATCGACACTTCCATAGATGATGTGAACCCGAACGATTTCGACGCACTCCTTATTCCTGGAGGATTTTCTCCTGACCAGCTGCGTGGAGATGAAAAATTCGTAACGTTCGCGAAACATTTTATGGATAAGAAAAAGCCAGTATTCGCGATTTGCCACGGACCTCAATTATTGATTACTGCAAAAGCACTCGAAGGCCGTGCAGCTACCGGCTTCAAATCCATTGCTGTCGATATGGAATACGCAGGCGTGGATTATCATGATAAAGAAGTCGTTGTCTGTCAGGATCAACTTGTCACAAGCCGACAGCCGGATGACATTCCAGCGTTCAATCGTGAATCATTAAAACTTCTAAAATAGGAAGCATGATAAATAAAAGTCACGGGGGTTATCCTCGTGGCTTCTTTCTATTTTGAAGTGCTTGGTGGAACCTTCGTTTATGGAGTTGAGTTTCAATTTGTCTTATAATGAAGAAAATGAAGTAATGAAGGAACGATTACATAGGAGGGAATTTATGATTGTCCAGGAGCGGGAAAATGAATTTCTGTTGATTGAGCAGCATGATCATGCACAAATATCTGGTCAAATGGTTTTAGAGTGGAAGAAGAATTTTCTGTTGCGATCAAAACTGAGAGAAGACGCAGATTGGGCTATCGCTCAACATGATCGCGCTTGGATTCCTTTAGACAAAAATCCCAAGTGGAATGATGAGGAAAACAGGCCCTACTCTTTTATTGATTACCCGCTCACAGAAAAAATAGCAGCCTATCAGAGAGGGATAGAGGAAGTCGCTAGTCAGTCATTGTACGCTGGGATGCTCTGCAGCATGCACTATTTATCGTTCTTTTCAGAAGACAGCAAAGACCCTGAGATTCGCCAATTCATCTCCGAAGAGAAAAAAAGGCAGGAAGATTTGTTTGAGGCGATGGCTATGGACGTACCCAAGGATATATACCTTCTCCATTTTAAGAGACTCCAATTTTGCGATGACTTATCTTTATATGTCTGTATGCAAGAGCCGGGGATTCCGAAAGAAGAAGAAGTTTCCTGGTTTCGAAATGGGTTCAGACAATCCTTTGATTTTGCACCGGACGGCATCATGTCTCATTGGGTGGATGAAAAGCAAGTATCCCTCAAGCCCTTTCCTTTTGAACGGCCTTTTGAAGTTCAAATCCCTTATCGGTTGGTATCTAAGACGACGATCCAAGACAAAGGGCTGAACAAAGCTTATCAAGAGGCTGAAACGCACCAGCGGAAGGTAACGTTTATACGCGAAGATTAAAAAAACACCGCTGTCAGACAGCCCTCCTCTTTAAGCGACTGTCTGATGCGGATGAGTTATTGATTTTTTTCTACATTGAATTGACTACTGAGGAGCTGCCAATTTTGCGGGAAGGATAACCCGAGCTTCCAGTAGCTGATTCCTTTGAGACCTCGATCCTCAATCAAGTCGAATTTCTTCTGAATGGAACGCGCATCTTCAAACCATACCTCATGTTTTTTTCCTGCAGAATCTGTGTACGTAAAATAAGGCGCTTGTTCCTTTTGATCATAAGATATATTTACATTGTTTTCCCTGGCGATTTGAATCGCCCTTTGCGGACTGACGGCTTTAGCGAACTCCCCGCCAGGTTCATAAGGGAGAGTCCAGTCGTAGCCGTATAAATTTTGACCTAACAAAATTTTATTTGCAGGCATCTCTGTTAACGCATAGTCGACAACCTCAGTGACAGGACCGATGGGTGCCACGGCGCGAGGAGGCCCTCCGCTGTAACCCCACTCGTAGGTCATTAATACAACGAAGTCAACAATTTCTCCGTGAGCCTTATAATCATGCGCCTCATACCAGGCACCCTCTTGTTCGGCACTCGTCTTTGGTGCAAGAGCTGTAGACATGAGAAAGCCTTCCGCAGATAAACGTTGTTTGGCTTTTCTAAGGAATTGGTTATAATTTTCTCTCATCTCTGGAGGTAAAAATTCCATATCGAAATGGATGTCCCTAAACCCGACTTGTTTGGCTGTTTTTATGATGTTATCAAGTAAAGTGTCTTGCAAAGCTTCATCTGTTAAGATCTTTCTCCCCAGCTCCGCACTGAATTGCCCATCAGCTAAGTTCGTCACAACCATTATGAGGGAAGCGTCATTGTTATCGGCGATCCCTTTGAAGTTATCTAGGGGAGGAGCCTTCAACGATCCATCTGGTCGAATTTCATAACTGAATGGGGCTAAATAAGTAAGTAACGGCGCCCGCTGTTCCGCGGAAGATTGCAGAACATCCGATACTTCTACGCCAAACGGTTCAATATAAGCATTCGCTGCAATCGGTGTCGGGGGCTGTTCAGGAATATAAAGTCGTAACCCTACAGGTAACGAACCTCCTGGCTGTATGCCGTTTATTTGAGCAAGCTCGTTTGCTGATAACCCGAATTGCTGGGCAATTGTATATAAGCTGTCCCCAGGCTGTACAAAATAATACTGACCTACTATAGGCACAACAATAGCTTGACCGATCACAAGGTCGCCGGGAGTTTCGAGCTCATTTGCATCAATGATGGCATTTGGCGTACTATCATAGAGGCCGGCAATTGAAAAGACAGAATCTCCTTGTTGGACAACATGGATTTGCATGTACCTCGCTCCTTTCTCATCTTTATCAATGTATGAAAAAAGAAAGCGAAAATATTCTTATGAAATAGAGGGAATCTGCTATGAATCAAGACGAGTACTATATGAAATTGGCCATAGAAGAAGCAGCTAAGGCAGAAGCTGAAGGGGAAGTTCCAATTGGAGCAGTGATTGTATGCAACGATAAAGTTATTGCTAAAGGGTATAACCAAAGAGAAACGTCCCAATTGGCTTCCTCTCATGCTGAATTCATTGCTATTGAACGAGCCAATCAAGCAATCGGGAGCTGGAGGCTGGAGGGTTGTACGTTGTACGTTACTCTAGAGCCGTGCCCGATGTGTGCCGGTGCAATTCTCCAATCCAGGATTCCTAGAGTTGTTTATGGAGCCCGGGATCCGAAGGCTGGGTGTGTCGGGTCATTAATGAACTTATTGGACGACGATCGGTTCAATCATAAAGCAGAAGTTGTTGCAGGTATAAAGGGAGAAACGTGTGGAGCCATGCTGACTCAATTTTTCCGGAAGCTGCGCCACAAAAAGAAGAATCCACCTCCTAGTAATTTACAAAAATAAACCATTGCATTTTCCAACAAAAATCGCTATACTTGTAATGTCGTGCTAAGCGGGGAGGTAGCGGTGCCCTACACTCGCAATCCGCTATAGCG
>NZ_JRNX01000170.1 GCF_000786645.1 Halobacillus sp. BBL2006 | reverse complement strand
CCCCCGCCACTGATGTCATGTGTAATCGTGTTTAAAGAATGATTATTGTCCTTTATGACTGCGTCAACACTTGATTCAACACGGACGTACTTTCTTCGTTGAATGCGTACAAGTTCCTTTTCACCCGGAAATTTCAACACAATCATCGGTATATTCGTTTTTCGACGTTGTATCACTTCAGTGTCGAATTTGTAAACAGACTCATCTTCTCCAACGAAACTTGCTTGAAACTCTGTACCTTCCAGAAAAAACCCCGTCTTCTTTGTTCTCACATTTACAGGATAATCAATAGAGATAGAAGTTTGATGACGATCCACCAGTTTACATTTATACTTTTCAGGTTTTTCTTGGTCCCTTTTTTGAAGTTCCAAAGTGATGGGCATTCCTATTTTAATAACTCCCATAATACACCCCCATATTCAAGACTTTAGTATTGGTTTATTATCCCATTTGTCTCACAAAAAAGGAAGTGTGTAGGTCTAAAGAAACAAAAAAAGACCACCCTTTTCAAGGTGGCCATACCATTATACATCTTTATTAAATTTCATTTCAGACTTTTTCAATGTTTCTACTTTCTCTTCTTCACCATTTGTAGCATTGATGAAAATTCTGTATGTTGTGTTTTCCATTGTAGTTAAAAATTCGTAACAGAGCACTTGCTCTTTAATATCATTTTCAATTACTGACAGATGCTGTTCTTGAATTTTCAATTGTGGGTTAACCCTTTCCCTTGCCTCTTTTTCTGAGAGTTCAGGAGAATTCAATTTCCGATCGTTATGATAATTGTAATAATCCCTCGCTGAAAGTCCGAGAACTTCTCCATCGTCAAGTGCCACCTTGACTACAATAGAATCGGGGTAGTATCGAACATCATCCTTCGTATAGACATACCGGAAGACGCCTATTTTGTCGTATTGGCTGCTTTCTATAAGTTCTAATGAAGATATCTCCAATCCTTTAACGAATTCCAATGCCTTATTGGAAGCTTCATGCAGACTGATCTTTGATTGCTTCAAGGGACGACTGATCATCAAGGTCAGTGGATGGCCGCCTTTTTCAGTCAAATCAATGTAACCACTCTTTTTCCCGTTTTGGAACGAAGCGGTGTAGGTAGGAACATTTGCGCCTTTACCTGATTTCGTCATTGTGAGCTTAGACTGGTCCACCTTCTCAAGCCAATCACTAGCCACTTTCTTGGCTTCTTTCTCAGAGAGTTTCTCCCCTTCAAGGTAGCGGTACTGCTGCTTTGTATCTCTCGTCCCCATGCCCGTTTCCATCGTTGACTCGGTATACCCATCAACTGATTTCTCTACCGTTTTAAAACCGTTAACGATGGTGTTGTCTCCTACCTCATCATTCGTAGCTAACGCAAGTTGGACGTCCATCCAGCGTAAATTATCTTTTAGCACTACATTTTGTACTTTCCGAAGTTCATTTTCAATTTCCCCAGATTGCTGATGGAGTTGTTCAAGCATTTTCACTTCTTTTTCGCTAAGTGGCTTTTTCTCTAAATCTCTAACAGCTGTACGATAAGCAAAATCCCCTACATCATATAGAAATTCTTCCGTCTTATTAAATGGAAGAAGAGTGAGTGGGAGCTGTCCGACATCTGAATTGGCTTCGGAAGTAATTTTCCATATTTCTGCAAGCTGTGGAGATAATTGCTTTCTTGAATTCATTGCGAGTGTTGCTCCAATTTTGTCATGCAAAAGATCTATGTTATAGGTCAATTCATGAAATGCGCGCTGATAACTGTTTTCAGCTTGAATAAGAACAGCGTTCTTATCCTGGTTCTCCTTATAACCCCAAACTCCAGCTCCCAATGTCGTTAAACTTAATACAATAATAGCGATTGTACGAATCATACTTCCACCTCCTATTTACAGAAAATATGTTTTCCAATTTGTTTGATTTGCGGACGTGACCAAATCCAGCTGGAAGTCGCAGTGTTCGGGTTGAAATAATAGATGGCTTGCCCGGATGGGTCCCAGCCATTGATCGCATCTAAAACAGCTTCTTTGGCCTGGTCATTAGGCTCTAACCAGATCTGACCGTCACTCACAGCTGTGAACGCTCGGGGCTCGAAAATCACCCCTGAGACTGTATTAGGAAATGAAGCACTGCTCACACGGTTCAAAATTACAGCGGCTACGGCTACTTGACCAACATACGACTCTCCACGAGCTTCACCATAGACGGCATTTGCCATCAATTGTATGTCGTTCTGTGAATAACCACTCGGCACGTTTACAGCCGTTGGTTCTTTAGGCTGTGCTTGCTGCTGGTTTTGTTGCGGTTTCTGTTGAGGCTTTTTATTCGTCTGGCTCGTTTGTTGTTGTTTTGGCGTACCACCATAGTGGGAAAATTCATTCCCTTGACGAATTTGCTCTTTGACAAAGCCTTCGTCGTATTTACTAGCCTTTACAAGTTTATTTTTCACTTCCTGTCCAACCAAACCATCAATATCTAAACCGAATTCATACTGGAAATTCCGCACTGCCCAATAAGTTCCCCAGCCGAATACTCCGTCAATTTCCCCGTTATAAAATCCCAAGTATTGAAGTCTTGATTGTAATTCAATGACGTCATCCCCTGTTGCTCCTTGCTGGATGACCTGATTAGAAAATCCTTGTACAGGTTTGACATTAGTCCATTCAGATAATGGCAATACAAACATGGCCAGACCTATACAAACAATCGTTGTTTTCTTCCATAACATCCGTGTTCCACCCCTGACCAATAGAATTTATTTATATCGGTAGTTTCTATCGGTTTAGGAAGTTTATACATAATGCCCAAATAAAAAAACCGTCGATTATCGACGGTTTTTTTATAAGACTATTGTTTTAACAGCTTTTCATGATGTTTATTCGCGACACGAATCTTTCTTAAACCAATCCCCCATAATACGAGCATAAATGGAAGAATTCCGTATATCCAGCTTTGATCGAAAACGGTGATGACAAGGTCGTAAAAACTATGCAGGCTCACTGGGATGATCAAAGCAACAAACAAGCACAAAGCTGAGCTTGAATTAGAAAATTTAGCTTTTCCTAAATAAAATCCCATAATGATACCGAATAAGGCATGGGAAGAAACAGGAAAAATCGCACGCAATAATGCAATTTCTATACCATTTGAGAACAAATAGATAATATTTTCAACGGTAGCAAAACCGAGACTGATGGCTACACCATAAATGATGCCATCGTAGTGATGATCAAAATCAGAGTGGCGAAATGCCACAAATAGTAGAAAGAACCATTTGAAAAATTCCTCTAATAAGCCTGCTAAAAAGAACGATTTTAAAAAGGGAGTTTGAAAAAAGCCCTCCGTCTCAAAAGCATATTGGATAAACATGATAGGAAATACCATGATTACTCCGATAATAAACATCCTAATAATTAAAGGCAATGGTTCTAGTTCAATACGCTTACTTAAATAAATAAATGTCATGATGGCCACTGCAGGAGCAATAGCCGCTGTCATTAAGGCCATGATCCATCAGCCTTTCCCCTAAATTCACCCTATGTTAAATCGTATCATGAAGCTATGAGAAAGGGAACCGACGGTTGGGATTTGATGTAAAAAACCTGCACTTTTGACCCACAAATACTATATACCCTTATAGGTATATAATATCAATACTTGATTTCTCCATCGTAATCTGAAGCAAGAATAACGGCAAGTTTAATTCTTGCTTTTTTACTGTCATCATCATCCCCAAGAATGACTCCGTGCTTGAACAGATCGTAAGCACTACCGAGATAATCATACGTTGTGTAAACGGACCCTTCCTCAGAGGTAGTTGTAATTACGATCGTAACCCCCTCTTCTATAGCCCGGATTATTTCACCCATCATTCCCGGAGCAACTTGGCCACGTCCTACGCCTTCAAGAATAATTCCTTTTGCACCACTTTCTCTGGAAGCCTTAATAAAAGTACCATCTGCTCCAGAATAAGTCTTTACAATATCCACTCTCGGAATTTGTGAGACGACTTCATAAGTTTCACGCTTAATTGGTTTTTGATAAATGTGTACTTCATCATTATCGATAATCCCCAGGTAACCAAAACCAAAGGCGTTAAATCCTTGAATATTCGAAGCGTGTTCTTTCTTTACATACTTCGCAGGGAATATGCGTTCGTTAAAAACTACCACCGCTCCAGCATTGTATAAGTCGACGCTGCACGCCGAATATATCGCGTGTCTAAGATTGATGTAGGCATCACTCCCCATCTCCCCTGGAGAGCGCTGAGAGCCCGTGATGACAACTGGACGTTGATCTTTAATCGATAAATCTAAGAAATAGGCAGATTCCTCTAAAGAATCCGTCCCATGGGTAACGACGACACCTGAGACAGTCTCGTCAAGGAAATAATTTTCAATTTTGCTCTTTAACAAAAGTAAATCCTCAAAATCAATGTGCATACTCGGTTTTTGAAAAACAGATTCAATAATCACGTCGATTTCTGAGGGCAACTTCAGCATTTGGGCGAGCTCTTCTCCCGTCAAGGCCCCTGAGGATAACTTCCCTGACTCTTCATTTGGCACACTCGCTATAGTGCCACCTGTAGTTAACAGAACGACTTTACTCATCTAAACAGCCACCCTTCCTATGTAATCTTCCATTATTATAACAAACTATTGAAAACGAGCTCTAACAAATAATGAGAGCCCCTTGAGAGGGACTCTCAGCATTCTCATCTTGTTTTATTCTTTATAGAAGCGGCAATTTTTCCTCCGTGATGACGGCCATTTTCAATAAATATTTCATTATTATTGTATCCAGCAGCTATAACGCCTGCGATATAAATGCCTTTCACATTTGTTTCCATCGTTTCATCATCATAGGCCGGACGCCCAGTCTCCTCATCAATTTCTACACCCATCTTCGTAAGGAAGCTGTGGTCAGGTCGATAACCAGTCATTGCAAATACAAAGTCATTCTTTACACGCTTCGTTTCGCCTTTACATTCATAGATGACTTCTGTGTCCGTAATTTCTTTGACATTTGCACAAAACTCCATTTTTATAAGCTCTTTTCTGACTAATGCCTCAAACTGGGGTAAGATCCAAGGCTTTATACTTTTAGAATAATCTTCTCCTCGATAAAGGACTGTGACGTTTGCACCTGATTTTTCAAGCTCAAGCGCCGCATCTGCAGCGGAGTTTTTCCCCCCTATAATAACTACATCTTTTTTGTAATAGGGATGAGCTTCTTTAAAATAATGCTTCACTTTTGACAGTTCTTCGCCATTAACCCCTAAGTAGTTCGGTTGGTCATAATAACCTGTAGCGACGACAATTTCGTCAGCCTTATACTCTTTTCTCTCATTGTCTTTCTTTTTTGTTCCTACAATCAACCCTTGGTCCTTAGGTGTTACTTGCAATACTCTTTCATATGCATTTACACGTAATTCTTCACGCTCTGCTACCGCACGATAGTACGCTAGCGCTTCATTGCGTACTGGTTTCTGTCTTTCAGAGATGAAAGGGATTTGACCGATTTCAAGCTTCTCGCTTGAGCTGAAAAACGTCTGATGGGTCGGGTAGTGATAGATCGAATTGACAATATTTCCTTTTTCTATGATTAACGGCTCAATTCCTTGTTTTTTCAATTCAATGGCCGCGCTCATGCCGCACGGGCCACCGCCGATAATAATGACCTTTTCTTCTTGTTGCATGCTTCACACTCCTCTTTCCGTCCAAAAGTTCTCTGTTTAAGAAAACTCCTATTTAAACATAATAAAATCTCCTACCATATAAATGATAGGAGATTATAGTGGTTGAATCAACCTATATCCATCCTCGGAATCTTGATGCCTCTGCCATTTTACGAACTCCAACCATATAAGCAGCTAAACGCATATCAACTCTTCGTGTTTCAGCTGTACGGTAAACGTTCTCAAACCCCTTCACAATGACTTTGTGAAGTTTTTCTTCGACTTCTTCTTCTGTCCAATAATAGCCTTGATTGTTCTGTACCCATTCAAAGTAAGATACAGTAACACCACCAGAGGAGGCTAGAACATCAGGAACTAGTAAGATCCCTCGTTCAGATAGA
>NZ_JRNX01000017.1 GCF_000786645.1 Halobacillus sp. BBL2006 | reverse complement strand
TTTTATTTTTCTATTATTAATAACATTCGCTAAAATGGAAGCACTTTTTTTATGCATATTTTGTTGGAGTCCCCGTATAAATAAATGGATGTAATCCGTTCCCAAAAATTCTTTATTTTAAGTGTTCTCGAGAAGAGTAGATTACGACTACTTTTATTTAAAGGAGGTTTTAACCTTGTCGGTAAATCTTGAAGAAACTTTTGAACTAAGTGAAGGAGCTGTCCAGCTTACAGAACTACCATTGGAAAATTCTTCAGTAATGGTTACAGATATGAATGGTTTGATTGATTTTTCAGAAGTGGAAGGCGCGCCTGCAGAAGAGGAATTTAATGTTAATTATGATAGCGGAACTATTCTTTTCAATTCTGCAAATAATGGTTTGAAAGTTAGAGTTAAATATACAGCCGACCCTTATCAGTATTTTAATTACCAAAATACAATCAAAAAATACGAAAATGGAGAAGCAGTAGAGATCTATACGTATCAATACAACTATCCAGTTCCTGAATCTTCAGATGGGAATATAAGAAACAATTTCAACCCTTATGGTGAACCGTTACACACCCATGAGATTGAAGATATTAATCTCTTACAAGATCATTTAGACCAACAGGCTGATCTTGACCATACTCATGAGGAATTCTATACAAAAGAAGAAGTTAACCAAAAAATTAATGAAGCTCTAGAGGATTGTTGTCCCGAGAATGAAATTCCAGTAATCGGGATTTCATTGGGTCAATCTCAATTAATGGCACGAAAAGGGGAGACGTTGCAGCTAGTCGCAACCATTGAGCCAGAAAATGCAACAAATAAGGATATCATTTGGTCATCGAGTAATGAATCAGTTGCCTCAGTAGATTCTAATGGATTGGTTTCGCTTATTAATGACGGCCAAGTAGTGATTGCAGCTACTTCTGTGGAAGGTGGTTATTCAGATACAGTAAACATTATAGTGGAGACACCCGTTTTGTACTATAATTTTAGAAATAGAAGCGGTTCTACCAATAACACCATTTACGATGAGGTATCCCAATTACCTGCTACTTTAAATGGTGTTTCTCATGACGGAACATATGGTTTTGTCAACGAATTAGGATTAACCCTTAACGCAAGCAGTTACGTTACAGTTCCCACTACTGATTCCTCCCTCTCTTATGATATGAACGACGATGGAATGACTTTCATTATTAGTTTATATAATCCAAATAGTTCTTTTTTTAAAACGGGATCTTTTAAAGTTGTTTCCTTTTTCATAAATGGATTTCTTTACGCCTATTTTAGATATCTCGATAAAAACGGAGTAGAAAACTCATTGCTAATGTCCGATGAATCAGGAAGAAAAGTAAACACTTCAACCATAGAAAGGTACACTAACGCTATTTTAGATAATGAAGAAAATGTCTTCATTGTGACCATCCGTTCAAATGGAACAGCACAGATGTATTTAAACGGGTATGTGTCAGAAGTAAATACCGCTAATAATTTTGCACAGTGGGTCAATACAATTAAAAGTGAGAATCTTTTATTAAGGAGAAACCACGTAAACGCAAATAGTTCAACAACCATATTATCTAGTTTTGAAATCATTGATCATTCCTTATCCGAAGAAGAAATGCTGAGTAAAGATAGTTCTATAAAAAAAAATGAAACTTTGAGAGGGTTTGACGTTGTTCCCTCAAATGTTTCCCTATTAGCTGGTGAGTCTCAACCCTTGGCTATAAAAACCTACCCTGGATATTATAATAATTTAGTTTCAATAGACTACGAGAGTGGTAATGAGGGTTTGGTTATTGTCGACGAACAGGGTGTCTTAACCGGTGTACTAGATGGAGAAACTCAAATTACAGTAACAATGGAATATCTAGGGAAGAAATTCTTTGACTATGTGGAGGTCTCCGTTGGCGAAACTAGTATAGAGCCTCCAAATCCAAATAGAACCTTAGAAGGAATTTCATTGAATCGTATCACCAAATCTATTAAGGTAGGGCAAGAGTACCCTTTGATGGCTACAACCTTACCTTTCGATGTTTTTGATAGCAACTATATTATTTGGGAAACATCAAATGCTGCGGTTGCCTCTGTTCCTTATGGTATATTACAGGGGCATAGCGAAGGCACAGCAACTATTACTGCATTTGACCCTACCAGGACGTTTTCTAAGAGCTTTAATGTTTCAGTAAGCATTCTGGAAGAAGAATTAATTGAGGAGAGTCAAATCTACTACGTCCCCATTAATCAATTCAACATATCTAACGATCTAACCGACTCAATTTCTACAACAGATGGTATTCAAGAAGTATTTAATTTTGCTTCTAGTAATGGATATAGAAAAATTGTTTTTCCACAAGGAAATTACTTAATCACTCCAGATGCACGAACACTACTTCCTCCTTCAAATATGGTTGTCGAATGGAATCATTCCAATATTCAAATCGAACCTAGCTCTAAGACATATTCAGGTTATACGATGTTTTACTATGATCAAGATGTAAACGATTGTAAGTTTATTAATGGAAAATTTTACGGTGAAGCCAAGCAAACCACTCTTGAACAATCAGTCGAGTCTTGTTTAACCTTTCATATAAAAGAATCCAACCAATGCTCTTGGGAGAATTGTTCTTTTAATGAATCACCTGGATTTAATTTTATTACGGGTACGAATGTAAGGAAATTAGGTACCGAGTCGACAAGTGTAGGGCTAAACTGGGAACAAGGTAAGATAAATAGTGATGGTTCGAACAGCAGTACACCAACTAGTAATACATGGAGATACAGAGACTATTTAGATATTACCGGTCTCGGGAGCTATTATATGGTTGGCTATAATCAGGGTTACTATTCTTATCCATACCTTAGGTCGAGACTATATACGATCTTCTTCTATGATATAAACAAGAGTTTCATCAGTCATCAGGAATACAACCTCCAATTTTTCAACTATGAAAAACCCGTCAATGCTGTGTTTGTTCGACTGGTTATCTACCAAGAAAATGCCCCCGATACTTTAGACACTGACTTTGGGGCCATTGTATTTATTAGAACAGTGGGAATGCCAAGATTCTGTGAAATTGTTAATTGTCGTTTTGAAGATAATTTCAGTACAGGATTAGCTTTAACTGGAGGAGAAGGTTGGTTAATCGATAGTTGTACATTTAGCAATAATTCTAATGGAAGGACCCCTGCGTGTGATGTTGATTGGGAAGATGGATGGGAGACGATGCAAGGTGATGTTTTTAGAAATAACACGGTCACTTCTAGGAATGGTGTAATCTTAAGTGCTGGTAACAGTATAGCTCTCCACAATAATACTTTTGATCAATCACATCTCCAAGTATATAGCCGAACCAATAATTTTAGAATATTTGCCAATACATTTTACGGACCGGGTAATAGACCTCACGCTCTAGCAGCGCAGGCTGAATCTTATTTTTGCCGGAACATACTCTTAGATGGAGCTTCTTATTCCACTTCTCTTCACCATCCATCAGCTGATTACCGCATTAATACTGAAAATAACACAATAATATAGTTTCAGTAATTCTAGCATCAGTTACTAATATGAAATTGCGAAGTAAGTAATTATAAAGAAACTTATCTACTATAAGGGGTTTTCTCATAGGCAGATTATAATGAATTACAATATTTCCTTGACACCCGAAGATTTTTCACAAACAATACCATAAGAAAAGCCTGAGCATCCACGCTTCAGGCTTTTCTCTTTTTAAATTGAGTCTTTAGGAAAATCTCTATACATATGGTGATAATTAGGAAAGTTGGACAGATAATGAGACGAATTAGTATTTTCTTATGCATACTATCAATCTAGGGTTCCTTTTTTCTACAAAACCAGATAAACTATAAAGGAATTTGTAAATATAAAGGAGCCTATAATGAAAAGAGCTTATATTAATGAAATATTTTTCATTCGCTTCATCGCTTGTCTATGCGTCGTCTTAATTCATTCTTTTACCTTATCTCAACAAAACTATGAACTATCTGCCTTTACTTCAGTTATGTTCTATCAATTCAAAATGACACTGATGTTTGCGACTCCAGTGTTTGTCATGATCTCAGAGTTTCTGCTTTCGTATTCTTATCCAGATCGGCTGCCTAAACCGAAAGCCTTCTGGAAAAAGAGGGTCCTCTATATCTTCGTTCCTTATCTCGTCATGTCTGTCCTATACACGCTTTACGGATTATGGGCCGGAGAAGGCATTACATGGAGCGCGTTCGTTGATGTATTCTTTGATAAGACCGTACTTGGCCTATGGCATGGCTATTTTGTTCTGATCATTTTCCAATTCTATGCCTTGCACTTCTTATTGAAAAAATACTTTGACCGCTATCCTCCATTAGTCATGATTGGCTTATCCTTAATCATCAACGTACTCTATTTAGGTTTCTTTAACTTAAAAGGAAGCAGCGGCTTTCCTGCTATCGCTTTCGTTTGGGACCATTATAAGCTTCCGTTTCTCGGATGGATCTTTTACTTTACCGTTGCGTACTATGCCGGTAAACATATCAACGTCTTCCTCGATATGGTGAAAAAATATAAGTATTACGTCATTCCTGCGGTTATCATTACAGGATTAATTCCACTTTATATCCGAGCTTCTGGTTTTTATACGATTGTTTCTTCCAAACGCTTTGATGTCGTCGTTTATACGTTTTTCGTCTTCTGTCTCCTTTATTTGATTGCGATGAGATTGAAGAAAACGCCACAGTTCGTGTTATGGGTGAGCAGCTGTTCTTACGGCATTTATCTGCTGCATCCATTGGTTCAATATAATATGGTGCGCTGGTTCGACAGCCTTCCATTTAATATGACACTCGAACTTCACATTGCGCTCTTATTTATTTTAGGAGTTGGTCTGCCGATGATTGCGGTTTATCTATTGAATTTAATTCCTTACGGTGCTCTTGTTGCAGGAAAAATCAATATGCCTAGAACTCCTGTTAAAGTCGATCAACCAAAAACGAAAGTATCCTAAAGTAAAGCAAAAGAAGAAGCGTCCCTCTTACGGACGCTTCTTCTTTTTATTACTTTGGATTCGATTTCATAGAATTAAAAAATCCCTAATCCTTTTTTCATTTTAATCCGCTCCGGTGGATCTGTATAAACCATCTCACCATCCAAAATCACATGGGCATTCTCCATAAGCTGGTACACCATGTCCATTCCGTATTTTTTCTTCAGCTTGTCATAGGCGTCTTTCATGTAGAATTTCCTCTTCTTCGTATCACGTGCGTCCGAAGCTACCACATGGGCCAAATTAGACTCAATCATTTTGAACGCAAGCTTTTGAGCGGAGCGTCCGTACTTTCCTGCGATACTGCCTGCGGTGATCTGCGTAATTGCTCCGTTTTTCACAAGATGATAGAGGAGGTCAGGCTGCTCCTGCAGCATCTTATTCCGTTCAGGGTGAGCAATGATTGGTTTATATCCCGCAATCTGCAGCTCATATAACACATTTTTCGTGTAATTAGGTACGACATTCGATGGCAGCTCTATGAATATATACTTGCTTTTAAGGTTAATCGAAAGAATTTCTTCCGTTTCCAGGGCGCTCATAAATTCGCTGTTCATTCTTACTTCCTGCCCATAAACCACATCAAGAGGAATTCCCTCTTCTTTCAGTTTCTTATTCAAATCCTTTACATTACTGATGATAGAATGATTAGGATTATAAAAGTTGCTGGTCATATGCTGCGGGGTAGCTACGATTGTTTCAATCCCTTCCTTCACAGCGTCTTTCGCCATTGCAATACTTTCTTCCATTGTCTCTGCTCCGTCATCGACACCGGGAAGAATGTGACAATGCAAATCAATCATTCTTTCCACCTCTTTCTATGATTATATCTTTATTTCGTAGATTACCAGTCCTTTAAAAAGAACAAGGATTGCAAAAAAATAAGTATAATAAATATCAAAACAAGTTCATTATATAGAACTCATTCTTTCATTATAAATTGTTTACCACAAAATAGGAAGTTCTAACATGAATAAATTTAATATAAAAAAGAAAA
>NZ_JRNX01000169.1 GCF_000786645.1 Halobacillus sp. BBL2006 | reverse complement strand
GTATCCAAGAAAAAAGAAGACAAAATTGTCGAAGCAATTACGAAACAAAATATGCCTTTGGATATGAACACTTTAGGGAAGTTTTTAAAAGGTTGAACGGAAAGTGGGCGCCTGAGGAGGCAGTCCTTCAATAAAATGCATACAATAACTCGCAGCAATGATTATACATGAGCTGAACGGGAATTATTTAGTCAACCGGGGCATACCTTTATGCTCCGGTTTTTGTGTCTAATATTATCTTAAGCTATGAAGCTTAATTCTATTAAATTTTTGGTCTTAGGCTTTCAGTGGGTTGAATGAGGCACTTACACTTTTAGTTATCTTTAGCTCAGAGCTAATAAAGAAAACATCTCAATCTGCAAAGGAATCCCGTTTCGTCCCTCATCTTCTGCTGCCATGCCTTGTTCAGGCACTTACGCTACTACTAATACCTGTGATATAATACCAGAAGTAAAATGTACATAAAGGGGGAACACCTATGTCTGAATCAATGCTCAAAATGTACATTTCTTTCGCAGGAATTATTTTTCTTTTTCTTGCGATGGGACTGATCTATTTAAGCAGACATAAACTTTCCGGCCTATTATCGGGAATCGTCGCATTCTTTGCCTATGCGTTCATGATTCTGGGCGGAATCATTATTTTTTATATTGTCTTCAGTGGACCGACAGCATAAGGAAAAGGGGGGACCAATATGAAATGGCTGAAATTACTGATCCTGTCTCTACTTATGATTGTACTGTCGGGTTGTCTATATCCAAGTAGTCAGCTTAAGAAAAATCAAGTACCTAATCAAGTGCAATTAGATTCGGTTCAGAATGCTGTTGAGCAATTCCAAAAGGATTCTGGTGGACTTTTGCCAATAAAAACAAAACCGCAAGAAACACCTATCTTTCAGAAATATCAGCTTGACTTTAGTAAATTGAAGGAACGGGGTTTAATCGGTGAACTGCCCGGGACATCATTTGAAAATGGTGGTCATTACCAATACGTGATTATCCATCCTGAAACTAATCCTACAGTCAAAGTGCTGGATTTAAGGACAACAGAAGAATTACGCTCTTTACAATTAAAAGTGAAATTTTATCAGGACAGCAACCGTTACCCTCCACTGGGAGACCAGATTGCCCGCGGTGTGTACGCGTTGGACTACGAGAAAATTGGTTTGGAAGAAGAACCGATGATTGACAGTCCTTATTCTCAGCAAATGCTTCCTGTCTACTTGAACGAAAAGGGAGAAGTGTTAATCGATTATAGAAAAGATTTGTATGATTATTTGCAGAACAAAGAACATTCCTATGAAAGCGGAGATGACATCCGCTATTTACTGACAGATCATGCTCCGTTTGTGCCTGGCTATTCTGAAGCCTATACAGTAAAAGATGGTGAACCAATTTTCATGAGCGAATACAATTCATAAGTAAGGCCGCTTTCCTTTTGGGGGAAGCGGTTTTTCTATTGGAAGTACAAAAGTGGGAAGATTTGAATGAGTTTGATTATAGATTCATAAAATACCAGTGTAACCTTTCCCGTAACCTGATCATTACCGCTGTTTTCTATTTACTTCTAGAATTTCTTGCATATTTCTCTAGGACAACATCATAGAATTAGATTGTCTAGGCTTGTATGTTGGTGAAATTTTTATTTGGGAGGGGATCCTTTGGAAAAGGTAGATATCTTTAGTGATATTTCCAAACGGACGAATGGGGATATTTATTTAGGTGTCGTTGGAGCCGTTCGTACCGGCAAATCCACATTTATAAAAAAATTCATGGAACTTGTGGTTCTGCCGAATATGGAAGAGGAATCTGAACGAGAACGAGCGATGGATGAGCTTCCTCAAAGTGCTGCCGGTAAAACGATTATGACGACCGAACCGAAGTTTGTTCCGAATCAGGCTGCTACGATCAATATTGACGACCATTTAGATATTCGAGTAAGGATGGTTGACTGTGTAGGATATGCCGTTAAGGGAGCGATCGGTTACGAGGATGAACATGGACCGCGTATGATTCACACACCGTGGTATGAAGAGGCAATACCTTTTCATGAAGCGGCTGAAATCGGGACACAAAAAGTCATTCAAGAACATTCAACGATAGGGATTGTCGTGACGACGGATGGTACAATTGGCGATATTGCTCGTGAAGACTATGTAGAGGCAGAGGAGAAGGTTGTCGAAGAATTGAGGGAAGTCGGTAAGCCTTTCATCATGATCGTCAACTCAGCACAACCTCATGCAGAACGAACTGAGCGTTTACGCAATCAATTAGCAGAGAAATATGATATCCCAGTGCTTGCTCTGTCGGTAGAAAGCATGCGCGAACAAGACGTGCAAAGCGTCCTAAGAGAAGCGTTATTTGAATTCCCTGTGCTTGAAGTCAATGTGAATTTGCCTAGTTGGGTGATGGTGCTTGATTCAAGACATTGGCTCCGAGACAGTTTTCAAAATGCTATTGAAGAAACGGTTAAAGATATTAAACGGCTTCGTGATGTAGATACAGTAGTAGGCAATTTCGATAACTACGAATATATCACAGGAGCTCATATTTCCGGAATGGATCTTGGGGAAGGTGTTGCCGAGATTGACTTGCAAGCCCCTGAATATCTATATGACCATGTCCTGAAGGAAATCGTAGGGGAAGAAATTCGTGGGAAAGATCATCTTCTTGAAATTATGCAAGACTTCTCCCATGCAAAACGGGAATACGATCAAGTAGCTGATGCGCTCCAAATGGTGAAACAAACGGGTTATGGTATCGCAGCACCTACGCTTGAAGATATGAGGCTGGATGAACCTGAAATCATTAGACAAGGTTCGAGATTTGGAGTTCGTTTGAAAGCAGTTGCCCCATCCATTCATATGGTGAAAGTAGATGTCCAATCCGAGTTTTCACCAATTATTGGTACAGAGAAACAGAGCGAAGAACTTGTAAGATATTTGATGCAGGACTTTGAGGAGGATCCATTATCCATTTGGAACTCCGATATATTTGGTCGTTCGCTAAGTTCCATCGTTCGTGAAGGCATCCAAGCTAAGCTGGCACTAATGCCTGAAAATGCGAGGTATAAATTACAGGAAACACTAGAGCGCATTATTAACGAAGGCTCTGGTGGTATGATCGCAATCATACTATAACGGCTCCGAGTGGGCCGTTTTTAATTTTTTTTCGAAAAAAATTAATTAAAATAAAGGGTTTCACCTCCTCCATGTCGTAATATCCGATAACAGGATAAAAAAACTGGTAAAATCCTGTCATGACAAGGGTTGCAGCTTCTTGCACACTAGATTATATTGTGGTAAGCTACTCTTGAACTGAAGCGGAATTCACCTTGAAAATCGCTTTGTTACGCGATTGTTAAAGGATTGTCTATTGAATTTCGTTAGAAACTCGTTTAATATAAGGCGTGTCATCAATTGATGACTGCTAAATAAACATTTGAAGTGGACTTCGGTGCACTTGAATGAGATTAACCCTCTCGGGAGGAGGTGAATGTCATGAACAAAACAGATCTAATCAACGCAGTATCTGAAAAAACTGATCTTTCTAAGAAAGACGCTACACAAGCTGTAGATTCTGTATTCGAATCTATCATGGATTCACTTAAAGATGGTGAGAAAGTCCAACTTATCGGGTTCGGAAACTTTGAAGTTCGTGAGCGTGCGGCACGTAAAGGCCGTAACCCACAAACTGGTGAAGAGATCGAAATCTCTGCAAGCAAAGTTCCAGCTTTCAAACCAGGTAAAGCCCTTAAAGATGCGGTTAAATAATAAGCTACATAGGGCTAAAAAGGGTGCAGATTGCACCCTTTTTTCTTATTTTTGGGTATAACTATAAACGAATCGAATTTTTGACATCAACTTACTTGTAAGAGATAGTAGAAGTAGAGGAAGGTGACTTGAATATTATGACTACATCAATAAACGATTTCTTTGTTATTAAGGCCTTAGAAGACGGCGTGAATGTCATTGGATTGACAAGAGGAACGGATACGAGGTTCCATCACTCTGAGAAATTGGATCGTGGAGAGGTAATGATCGCCCAGTTCACAGAACATACATCAGCTGTGAAGGTTCGTGGAAAAGCAGTGATCCAAACCAGTCATGGAGAAATGACAAACGAAGCAGAGGAATAAGCTCTGCTTGTCGAGTTTACATAGTAAGCGCGAAATGGCGAATTATGCTATAATGAGTGTGGTTTATTAGCGTTCACGAAGGGATCGGGTGATCGAGTTGAATTCATCAGATAACGATATCAAACTACTTAAAGAAAAAATTGCATCAAAAGTTCTCCATCCTTTTTTGGCACGATTTATACCTGAACCGACCATTGATGAAGACAAGCTGGTCATCTTAGCGTCAATTATGGATCATACGAACCTTTCATCTGTTAAGAAAGAGCAATATATCATTACGACAATGCTCGTACAAATTGCTTTAGACACCCATGATCTCGTTTCCTTGACAGAAGCAGACGACGATCAAGATACTATCCGGCAGCGGCAGCTGACTGTCTTAGCTGGCGATTATTACAGCGGTTTGTATTATTATCTGTTATCTCAACTTGATGATATACCAATGATCCACACACTTGCAGGCGCAATTAAAGAAATCAATGAATTAAAGATGGAACTGTACTATAAAGATGTGGAATCGTTTCAGGAATTTTTAAATGGTTTGAAAAAAATTGAATCCTTATTGATCCAAAGAGTTGCGTCATACGTACAAAAGACGACTATCAACGACATGGCAGGCGAATGGTTACTTGCTAAAAAATTGCTTGAAGAAAAAAATAGTTACCAGGAAGGAAAGTTTTCACTGCTTATCGATGTGTTGATGAACCGGTCAGGGATTCTTGGAAACAGTGGACAAGTCATGGTGAGTATTGAGCAGATGTTACAAAGTCATGTACACCGTTTAGAGGTGACCGTCTCTCAATTACCGATTCATTTCAATTGGCTTAAATCCTATGTCCATTCAGCCATACACCATCAATTCAATCAGAGAAAGATAGCGGAAGAAGGGTAAGAATGGAACAACAAACTAAAGAAGAACGTGTTCACCACGTATTTGAAAAAATATACAACCGTTATGATCAAATGAATTCGATTATTTCTTTTCAACAGCATCGCCTGTGGCGTAAGGATGTTATGAGACGTATGCAAGTATCTAAAGGGGATGAAGCTTTAGATGTTTGTTGCGGCACAGGAGACTGGACTATGACCCTTGCAGAGGCCGTAGGACCAAAAGGAAAAGTAATCGGACTGGATTTTAGTGTTAACATGCTGTCTGTCGGTATTAAAAAGAAAATGGCTTCACACATAAAACAGGTCGAGTTCGAACATGGCAACGCAATGCAGCTTCCATTTGAAGATAATCGGTTTGATTATGTCACGATCGGATTCGGACTTAGAAACGTTCCGGACTACTTACAGGTGTTGAAGGAAATGCATAGAGTTGTAAAACCTGGAGGCAAAGTAGTCTGCCTTGAAACATCGCAGCCAACAAACCCTCTATTCAAAGCAGTTTACTATTTCTATTTCAGCAACATCATGCCAATATTCGGGAAGGTATTCGCAAAAAGTTATCAAGAATACAGCTGGTTGCAAGAATCAGCCAAAGACTTTCCTGGTAAGAACGAGTTGAAGGAAATGTTTGAAGAAGTAGGGTTACGTGAAGTTCAAGTGAAATCCTATACGGGTGGCGTTGCGGCCATGCATATGGGTGAAAAGCAATAGTTAGGGATGAAAGCCATGAAATTAGCTATGATTTATTCTTTTTTAAAACAAGACCTCACAACAATTGAGAATGCTGTCAACGAGACGATTCAGTCAGATAACCCTGTGTTGAGAGAGGCTTCAAGTCAATTGTTGCAGGCGGGCGGAAAAAGAA